>JALCRY010000026.1 GCA_022652985.1 Eubacteriaceae bacterium
GAGAAAACCCTGATCTGCTCCTCCGGCATGGCGGCAATTTCAACTGTTCTGCTTTCACTGCTGAAGAGCGGAGATCATGTCGTAATGAGCAAAGCCATTTACGGTGAGACGATCGAACTCGTTCAGATGATCATTACAGGATTCGGCATTGAAGTCACTTTTGCGGATTTTACCGATCCTGAAGAGGTGAAAAAAGCAGTAAAAGAAAACACAAAAATGTTCTATACCGAGATCATTGCCAATCCGCTGACTCTGGTCACTGACCTGGACGTAATTGCGGCGATCGCCGGGGAAAACAATATTCTCACGATCGTTGACAGCACATTTACCACACCGTTCGTATTCAGGCCGCTGGAGCACGGAGCCGATCTGGTCCTGCACAGCATGACCAAGTATTTCGGCGGGCACAGCGATATCACGGGCGGATGCATTACTGCCTCCACAGAGCTGATCGACAGAATCTATCCTAAATATCTGCTGCTGGGCTGCTGCCTGGATCCGGTCAGTTCCTGGATGACTTTGCGTTCTGTCAAGACCATGAGCATGAGGGTCAGGGCTCAAAATCAGAATGCCATTAAAATCGCACAGGCTCTGGCGCAGGATCCGCACGTGAAAGCGGTTTACCACCCGAGTCTGCCGGAGCATCCTCATCACGAGCTGGCATCAAAGCTTTTCGACACAGACTATGGATACGGGGCCATGCTGAGTTTCTGCCTGGAGGACGACCATGAGAAGGTCGCAAAATTCATGAAGAGCCTGAAGCTCATCTGCTACCTGGGAACACTGGGCGGGATCCGTACTACTTTCACTCATCCAAGGACTGCTTTCGTCAACAACTTCTCCGACGAAGAACTGGACAATATGGGTCTGGCTGAGGGACTGATCCGTATCTCTGTCGGCGCAGAGGACAGCCGCGATCTGATCGAAGATCTTACGCAGGCGCTCGCTGCCATGGATGACTGAGAACAATGACCGACTGATTATTTGATCGATTCAAAAGAGTACAGCGGCTGCTGCCGCAATAAAAGGGATATGAAGATTAATACCATTCATTTGTTATTAAAAAGAAGGAGTATCATATGAAAAATAAGATCAACTGGAAATCTGTTTTCACCGTAATGGGGGCAGTACTCGCCTTCAACATCGGAACCGGGTTTGCTACCGGACAGGAAGTAATGCAGTACTTCTCAGTCTTCGGCTGGTGGTCGATCCTGACCGGCGCCGCATTTGTCGTCACCATGGCATACGGGATCTACTGCTTCGCTTATGCGTCTGAGAGATTCAATCTTACGACAGGTGAAGCAGTTCTGAAATATTATCTGGGCAATACGGTCGGCACTATCATCAATTATTTCTACATCTTCTATCTCTATATGTGCGTGATCGTTATGTATTCCGGCGCTGCCTCTTCGCTCAATGAGCAGTACGGAGCTCCGACGTGGGTCGGCGCGGCGATCATCGCAGGCCTCTGCTGCCTGACGAGCCTGTTCGGTCTGAAGAATATCGTCAACGTCATCAGTAAGATCGGTCCTGTCCTGATCCTCATCGCCCTCGTCGTCTCCCTGATAACGGTCGTACAGGGCATCACCAGCGGCAGCCTTATCGAAGGCGCGAGAATAGTCGCGGAAGGCAAGATCAAGCACATGCAGGCTTCAAACAGCTGGCTCATCGCCGGCGTCATCCTGGCCACAAGCACGATCCTCTGGTATCCGAACTTCGCCGTAGAGCTCAAGCAGGAAAACAAAATGAAAGACCTGATGATCGGACAGATCATCGGCAACGGCCTGGTCGGCGGAGCTGAAATCCTCATGGCTCTGGCAATGATCGCGAATATCGCGGTGGTAGCAAAATTGAATGTTCCGTTCCTTTATATCGCCAGCCAGATATTCAGCGGATTCGGCGCGATCTATGCAATAATGATCTTCATGGCGTTGTTTACTACGACTTGCCCGCTGCTCTGGTCCTCGATCACACCGTTCGCTAAAGACGGTACGAAAAAATACAAAATACTCATCGTTGCCGGCACTGTGATCGGATTTGTCGTCGCGATGGTGGTTCCGTACGATGTCATCATGAACTATGTATGGGTCATCTCCGGCTGGGTCGGCCTGGGCGTTACGATCATCATGGTTCTCCGTGTGATCTACAACCGCATCAAGTACGGCAAGAATTACAACCTTCCGTCGGCTGAATGATCGGAGGAAATCAAATTTCATCTAAGCGGACAATACATCAAATAATAGGGGCTTGAAATAATAAGGGCTGCCGCATTAAAGGATCTGTCATCCTTCGATGCGCGGCCCTTTTTGTCAATGCGGATGTTCCTGATCTCCGGCTTCCTATGTTAATTTTATTAGATCATCCGGCCAAATGGAAGCCATCCCGGCTCAAAGTACATTCCAATAAGTTTAATAAGTCCGGATCTGTTGAAAAATTCGATGAAGGACAACCGGACCGGCCGGGGGAATCGAAGACGGCTGGGGGAATCGATGAAAAACAACCGGACCGGCCGGGGAATTCGATTAAGGACAACCGGACCGGCCGGGGAAATCGATGAAAAACAATTTTAAAGAAGCAGCGAAGCGGTCGACAGCAGGCAAATTCAAAATAAGGTACCAAATTCGAAAAAAATCCGAAAATGGTACCTTGTCCAATGGGCTGCAGCGATTGGGCAATCGCTCATATCACAAAAAAAGCCAAATCGACGTCGGTTAGTTATAACTAACCGTTATAAACCCATTGCATAGGGTACCAAATCCGTAAATAAATCCAAATTGGTACCTTTTTTGTGATTCCATATTTTACACCCCTGGTTTTGGACAGATGTAAATGAGAAAATGGCAGATGAACGACCATCTGCCATTTTACATCTTACGGGACAAAGTCCCTGATTATAGTAAGGTGCTTAACTTTTGTATTTTCGGTATTTGAATCCATCGGCATCTTCCTGGACATTGTAGTCTTCGCCGGACAGGATGATCGGCTGATCGGAGCTGTTGCCGCTGTCTGCCGGGCGGTCATATCTCTCGCTGCTGGATCCGCTGATATCATCTGCCGGCTTGTCGTATCTCGTGTCGTCGAATCCGCCGCCGCTGTCTGCCGGGCGGTCGTATCTCGGTCCGTTGTATTCCGAGGAGCTCACGAAATTTCTGTAGTCTTTGCCATAATGCGAACCGCGGTATTTGCGTTTTCTGCCGAAATGCCTGGCGAAAAACGAGCCGGCTTTGCCGGAATCGGAAGCAGAGTTGTATCCGCTGGCGTAATCGTCGTAATCAGGTCTGTCAGCTGAATTGCAACCGCTGCTGAACGCTGCTTCGTCATTTCTGTAACTGCGGTAATTCCGGTCGCTGTCTGAGCCGTATCCGCTGCCGGTTCTTTCGTCATATCTGCGGTTATCATATCCGGCGTTATACTGTCCGTTTCTATATTGCGCTTTATTTGCGGGCTGCGATGCGTTGTCGTATTGTGGTCCAGCGTCACACTGCTGCCTGTTTTCAAACCGCGATGTGTTGTCGTATTGCGGTGCGTTTTCAAACCGTGCTCCGTTGCCGTATTGTGGTCCAGCGTCACACTGCTGCCTGTTTTCAAACCGCGATGTGTTGTCGTATTGCGGTGCGTTTTCAAACCGTGCTCCGTTGTCGTGTTGCGACGCGTTTCCGTACTGCGGTCCGCCACTATACTGCGGTCCGCCGAATGCGCTGCCGTATGCCGGCGTGCCCTTTCTCCGGGAGAGAAGATATCCTGCTGCAGCCCACATTCCTATGATCGGCAGTGTCTGAAGAGGCGATTTGCCTGTTCCGGAAGAAGTTGTACTGCCGTAACCGCCGCTGCCGCTGCCCGGCATCTGGCCGAACTGCTGCGTGCCGCCGGACGAGCCGGAGCCATACTGGTCGGTCGTGCCGCCGGAGCTGTCTGAACTGCCGGAACCTGAACCGTACTGATCGGTCGTGCTGTCAGACCCTGAGTTGTACTGATCTGTGGTGCTGCCGGAATCTGTCGAGCCCGAGCTGTACTGGTCTGCCGCAGCTGCAGTAATAACCGCTGACGTGGATGTGGCTGATGCGCCCGATGAATCGCTGCTGCCCGAACTGCCGGAACCAGAACCGTACTGATCGGTCGTGCTGTCAGACCCAGAACCGTACTGATCAGTCGTGCTGCCGGAGCCGCTGGAATCAGACGAGCCGTCGGAGCTCGATGAACCGCCGGAACCGGACGAGCCGCTGCCCGGCATCTGGCCGAACTGCTGCGTGCCGCCGGAGCCGCCCGAACCATCGGAGCTGCCCGAGCCCGGCATCTGGCCCTGGCCGAAATCAGAACTGCCGGACGATGACGCTGACACCTGGGTCGGGAGACCGAAGCTGTAAGTCGCGACGAGTCCGAGGCAGATGATCACGGCGGAGATGATGCTTCCTATGTGCCGCGCGCCGCCGAAAGAGCCGGCAGTGTTGTGCCGTCCGGATGACCGTCTGAACATTGCTGTGATACGGTCCCATCCCAGTCCGATACGGACCGAGAAGAGGACCATCGCTATATATGAAGTCCAGCCTGCCGCCGACGTAAGGAGCGTCGAGTTCGATACAGTGACGACAGACGAGAACGTGCCTGATGAAAACAGGAGCATTACTGCCGCTGCCGCCGAGACGAAAGCACACGCCATGTCTGCAGCGCGGACACCGCCGCGGTCGGAAACAGCTGCGATACCGGACATTACTGCAATGCCGGCAAAGGCGATCATGCCTGCAGCCGTGCCGCCGGACGCTCCTGTGAAAGAGTATGTTATCAGGACTGCCGCAATGACCGCGGCAACAACGAAAATGCCTGTTTTGTCTGTTTTAACGTTCATGTTTTCCTCCTTCGTTTCGGTCATATTAGCAGAGCAAGCTTAAAAAAATGTGAAAAGGTTGTGCGCAGAGGGTATAAAGATGTAAAATAATACAGGGGAGATCGATATGAAGGGTAAAATAAGAACAATCATTTTTATATGTTCGCTGATATTGCTGATCGGGTCGCTCGGCGTCATCGGACATCATTACTGGGTTTCGCATCAGGAACAGAAGGATTTTGAATCGCTGGAGGTCAACGGCGGACATGATGTCAAGGCGCTGCACAAGAAAAACGGCGATATTGTCGGGTGGCTGAAAATCGACGGGACGAGGATAGATTATCCTGTCATGCAGACGCCGGACGAAAACGAGTATTACCTGCGCAGAAATTTCCGGAAGGAATCTTCGATAGCCGGCACTCCGTTCATGGATGCGGGCAGCGTGATCGGCACGTCGAAGAATTATCTCATATTCGGGCACAACATCAAGAGCGGGACGATGTTCCACGATCTGCTGAAGTACAAGGATAAATCGTTCTGGAAAAAGCACAAGACATTCACGTTCGACATGCTCGACGGACATCATAAATACAAAGTGATCGCGGCGTTCTACAGCCAGATCTATCCGGTCAAATCGGACAAATTCAAGTATTACAAGCAGATGAGCATCACCTCGGAGTCCGAGTATGACTCATACGTCCGGAACGTGAAAGCGCTCGCCGAATACGACACGGGCATTACTCCGAAATGGGGCAGGCAGCTGATAACGCTGTCGACGTGCGCGTATCAGGTCGAAGACGGGCGGTTCGCTGTGGTTGCGGTCAAAATCAAATAAAACAGAAAAATATCATGATGCAGTAATGCCGGCTCCCGACGGGGCCGGTTTTTGCGTGCGCAGCGTTCTTTATACGCGGCTGCTGCCCGTGTCCGCCAGCAGGCAGGTGAAGGCGCCGGTCGTGTTTATGCGTCTGATCAGATCCGCGAACGAGTCGAAATCGAGGTCATTGTTCTGCGCGAACCAGTGCGAGACGATGCTCAGCTGGCCGCCGGCAATATATTCGAGGGTGTATTGCTGCTCGCGTGAAAGATGGCTGCGGTCGACGCCGAGGAATTTGCATACATTAGTCTGCGCGTAGGACTTCATGGTATTCTGCAGTCTTCTGCTGGGACGCGTTTTGAAAAATATGAAAAGCATCCTGCGATTTTCTTCGAAAAAATCGGCGTAGCAGTCCGAGACCCGGCTGCTGTCCCCGCTGAGCAGCCACGAGACAATGACTTCGATCATGGCGGTAACGTTGCTGATGAATTCGCTTTCGATCTGATCCAGCAGGTCGTATATATCGGTGTAATAATCGTAGAATGTGCCGCGGTTAACGCCGGCAGTCCTTGTCAGCAGTTTCACGCTGATTTTTTCGATCGGGCGTTCCGAATAAAGATCGAGGAACGCGTTTTTGATTTTCTCCTTTGCGGTATACATATCAACCTCCTGCCGACATTTCCGGGCAAACTGTCTGTTTGTTTTTTGCGAATGATGTATTATCATTAAAATATACCAACACAGTGTCGGGTGCAAGGAGAATATGATGAAGACAGTGGAACTGAGCGGCGTCTGCAAGGCGTTCGGGAAAAAACAGATACTGCATGATGTCGACCTCGGCATCGAAAGCGGGGAAATATTCGGGCTTCTCGGACCGTCGGGGTGCGGGAAAACAACGACCGTAAAAATAATCGCCGGGATACTGAGCCCGGAAAAGGGCAGCGTGAAAGTGCTCGGGCGCAGCATGCCGGATCTCAAAATCATGGGGCGCATGGGATATATGGCACAGGCGGCGGCGCTTTATCCGTCGCTTACAGCGTATGAAAATCTGTCGTTCTTCGGCAAGATCTATGGGCTGAAGGGCAGTGAACTCGCCGAAAGAATAGATCATGCGGCAGGCATCGTGGGCCTCGGAGACGAACTTAAAGAAGCAGTGTCCGCGTATTCGGGAGGGATGATGCAGCGGCTTTCACTGGCGATCGCACTCCTGCCCGACCCGGATGTCCTCCTGCTGGACGAACCGACGGTGGGCATAGACCCTGTGCTGCGCGCGGAAATATGGCAGGAGCTCCGCAAGCTGGCGGACGGCGGTTCGACGATCCTGATCACGACGCATGTAATGGACGAGGCTGTCAAGTGCGGAAGGCTGGCGATGATGCGCGAAGGCAGAGTGACCGCGGAAGGTACGCCCGAAGAGCTGATAAATAGATCGGGAAAGAACAATATCGAAGAAGCATTCATATATTACGGAAGTGGAGAGCATGAGAGTCAGAGCGATAGCGGGCAGAATAATCAATCAGCTAAGGCATGACAAGCGTACGATGGCGCTCGTGCTGGCGGCGCCGCTGATAGTCCTGACGCTCGTTTATTTCGTGTTCCAGACCAACGGCCAGACTTTCACCGTATCCGTGATAAACGCGCCGAAGGACATGGTCAGCGAAATGAAAAGCAATGATGATTACGACATAACCGTCAGGCATGACAGCAAAAAAGACGCGGTCGGCGCCGTGCGGAACGGTGAGGCGGAAGCGGCGGTCAGCGCGGATAAAGACTGCAGCAGAGTGAAGATCTATCTCGACGGCAGCAATGCCTCCGACGCGAAAGTGATCAGGGCCGTGATCGAACAGAGCGCAGCAGCGGTGGTACGCGATAACGCGAAAGACGCTGTCCACGACCTGAAGAAAACGATGGCGAAAAACCCGGCCGCTCCGGACATAGACATCGAAATGTCGGAGCCGGATATTACTGCGAAATACATTTACGGCTCGGAGGACGGATCGTTCCTCGACTCGTACGGCGCACCGCTCATCGGCGCGATAATTTTCTTTTTCGTTTTCCTGATCGCGGGGATAAACTTCCTGAACGAACGGAAAGGCGGAACACTCGAACGCATACTTTCGACGCCGGCGAAACGGAGCGAGATCATTGCGGGATACGTGCTCGGATTCGGTGCGCTGGCCGTCGTCCAGACGATAGTGCTGACGCTGTTCGTGGTTTACGTGCTGGGTATGACCATGGAAGGAAGCATCGCGGCGGTGCTGCTCATCAACATCCTGACCGCGGTGGCGGCGCTGACCCTGGGCATGCTGCTGTCGACGCTGGCCTCGAGCGAATTCCAGATGATGCAGTTCATACCGCTCGTGATATTGCCGCAGATTTTTCTCTGCGGACTTTTCCGGCTCTCGGGCGGATGGGATATCGCGGGCCATTTCATGCCGCTGTACTATACTGCCGATGCGCTCACTGCAGTAATGGTCAAGGGCCTCGGTTACAGCGATATCGCTCTTGATGCCGTGGTGCTGGCCGGCTGTGCGGTGCTGTTCATGGCGCTGAACGCGGGCTTCCTGAAGAGGCAGAGAGCAATATAAAAAAGCGGCCGGCCCCGAGAGGGCGCGGCCGCGTATACGGTCATCTGCATGTTATTTCTGTCAGGCCGGATCAGCCGGCCGCCATTGCGGATCGCCTGCAGTCATGTGCGGTCCGGCGAATTGGCGTTGAGTATCGCGTAAAGATCCTCATACAGTTCCAGAGCTTTTTTATGAGGAAGCGGAATACATTGCCCGATGTGAGAGGGGATGTCTTTCGCTTTTTCTTTGAGCTTTTCTCCTTTTTCGGTCAGCGAAATGATCACGGACCGTTCATCGTCCTCGCTTCTTCTGCGGGTGACCAGACCGGATGTTTCCATTTTCTTCAGGACCGGAGTCAGAGTTCCGCTGTCCAGAAATAGAGTTCTGCCGAGGTCGCCGACATTGATGCTGTGCTTTTCCCACAGTACCATCAGAACGATGTAATGCGTGTATGTTATCCCGAGCGGCTTAAGGTACGGTGTGTACATTTTGACCACCATGCGGGAGCACGCATAAAGAGGGAAGCAAAGCTGGTTCTCGAGTTTTAATGCTTCATACTCGTCGCTGCTGCTCATGACTGCCGCCTTAAAGAAGTGATGCGATGCATTTTTCGACTTCGGCCATGTCGGCTGTCGGCTCGAAACGCGCGATCACATTTCCTTCGCGGTCGATAACGAACTTCGTGAAATTCCATTTGATCTCGGCGTTGTTTCTGAAGTCAGGATCGATCTTGCCGATGAAATCGTTCATCATGTCGGCTGTTTCGCCTTCGCCGAAGCCTGCGAATCCCTTCTGGCTCTTGAGATATGTGTAAAGCGCGAGCTCGTCTTCGCCGTTTACTGCGGATTTTGTCATCTGCGGGAACTTCGTGTTGTAATGCAGTGTGCAGAACTGATGGATCTCTTCGTCTGTGCCCGGCGCCTGTTCCGCGAACTGGTTGCACGGGATGTCGATGATCTCGAGACCGTTGTCATGATACTTTTCGTACATGGATTCGATGTTCTCATACTGCGGCGTGAAGCCGCATCCTGTAGCCGTGTTGACGATAAGAAGCACTTTGCCTTTGAATTCGCCCAATGATATTTCTTTGCCTGCTGTGTTCTTTACTGAATAATCGTATATAGCCATTTGTTTTCCTCCGTTTTCCGGCAGCTGTCTTTCCCGGCCGCCCTTGTTTTATAACCGGCCGTCCTGCGGCCATGATTTGCGTTGATCAATATCGATTTATATTTGATACAATTATATTTTACACAATATAAACCATAAGTCAAGCGATCAATAGTGATTTTACAAAAAAGGTACCAATATTAATTTTCTCCGGATAATGGTACCCTAAGCAATGGGCTGCAGCGATCGGGTTGCCCGGAAATGTTCAAAAACCGGCAATATCGGCAGGCGTTAGCCACGACTAACCGCTGCGGCCCATTGGACAAGGTACCAATTCGGGGAATAAACCGCAAACGGTACCTTATTTGAAAATCCATCATATTAATGCCGGCGACCGAGCCGGCGCATCAGTATCCGCTGAAAAAAAACGACCCCCGGAGGGATCGTTTGTTAAATGCAATAATATTATTTGTCTGCGGCCGCCGACTGTGCGCTGCCCGCATCAGTTCCGGTCCTGCAGGTGATGCGCTGTCCGCATCAGTTCCGGTCCTGCAGGTGATGCGTCGACCGCGAAAGTTGTGCGGCGGCAGTGCGCGGCACATGTTACGCAGCCGGCAAAAGTTTCGGCCGTTCGCTAGAAAAGTCCTTCGAGCATCATTATGAGGACGTTGTTGTCGTAAAGTGTTTTTGCGACATATGATCCGTCAAGCTGCGAGATGATCGTCTGTGTGGCATCCGGCGAAACGAAGTTTGCCACAGGGACCAGCAGAGCCAGTATGATGAAAACAAAGATCGCGCCCTTGAGGATACCGAACAGCAGTCCGAAGAATCCGTCGGCGAATCCTCTGAATCCGTCGTTGTAATCGCGTGACAGCAGTCTGAGCAGAAGCCAGAGTATCAGTTTGATCACTGCGAACAGAATGAAGAATACCAGTATGGCGAAAATCACGTTGGCAAATGAAGTCGCCAGGCTGCCGACCATATCGTTCGAAAGATCGGTGACGCTGCTTCTGATGTCGGTCGGCATGACCGTGATCGACGAGTTGGCAACTGACAACTGTCCGTTGAATCTGTCGGTCAGAGTGTCCTTGATCGCATAGTAAAGGCCGGTGTTCTCTTTGATGAACGGCTCGGCGAATGATGTGGCGAAAAAGGCCAGAGCCAGTGCGCCGACGGTACCGCAGGTATGGATCAGTGTGAAAACGAATCCCTTCCTGAGTCCGTATATGGCGGTCAGTATCACGACCACCAGTAAAATTATGTCCAGCACCATTTTATGAGTGCTCCTTTCTTTTTTATCGTATCAATCTATATTACTAAAAAACGACTTGAAATGCAATACTTCGGGACACTGCAAAACCGCATGCTTGTTGTGTTTGCATACACTTTTCTGTTGAATACGCGTTCGAAATATGATACTATACTATAGCGTATGAAAAAGTATATGGAGGAAGCCTTAAAAGAAGCTGAAAAGGCAAAAGCGGTCGGAGAAGTTCCGATCGGGGCTGTCATCGTGAAGGATGGCGAGATCATAGGCAGAGGATATAACCTCACAGAAACGAAGCATGACCCGACGGCGCACGCCGAAATGCTGGCTATCATGGAAGCTTCGCAGAAGCTGGGCTCACCGCGGCTCTGCGGATGCGAACTTTACACGACGGTCGAGCCGTGTGCTATGTGCGCGGGCGCGATAGTTCTTGCGAGGATAGAGAAAGTATATATCGGGACACCGGATCCCAAGGCCGGAGCCTGCGGGTCGGTGTTCAACATTGTTCAGGAAGAAAAGCTGAACCATTACGCGGAAATAGAGACCGGGGTCCTTCGGGAAGAATGTTCGGAGATCATGAAATCATTCTTCAGAGAACTCAGGAAACGAAACGGAGCAAAATCGGAATGAAGACAAAATTACTTAAAAGACTGAGCGCGCTGATATGTGCTGCGGCATTGATAGTAATGACTGCGGCGCCTGCAGTATTTGCGGCGACAGGCGGACTCAAGATAAACGAGTTTTATCCAAAGGACGGCGCAACCGGTACGGCTGTTACGAACATGGATGTAAAGATCCGTTTTTCGGAGAACGTGTACAACCCTGAGACCAATAAATCGAACGCGAAGTATATCAAACTTTACAATACGAAGACCGGAAAAGTCGTCAGTACGCGTGTTGCATTCAACAAGGATGAGAAGGATGTAGTGCTGGTACTGGCCAACGGTACATCATCGCGTACACAGAATTCTTCGATCAAGGGAAATACGCAGTACACCTGCGAGGTTTCCAGCGGGTTTACTGCGGCGAACGGCGATACGCTTGCAGCGACAGATAAAACCACATTCAAGACCATGAATCCGAAGACCAGCAGCTATGTCAGTTTCGGCATGATGGGTGTAATGATCGTCGGCATGATCTTCCTTACTATGAGAGAAACGAAAAAGACGGCCAAGGAAGCCGCTGAGAAAAAGCGCGGCGGCAAGCCTCAGGAAGAAACGGTCAATCCGTATAAGGTTGCCAAGAAGACGGGCAAATCTGTAGAAGAGATCGTGGCAGAAGAAGAGAAAAAGAAAGCAAAAGCAAAGGCAAAAGCAGAACGCAAACGCAAAGAGGAAGAGGAAGAAGAGGATCCGGGTAAATTTAAAGTCCGCGGTCCGGCTCCGATTTCAAAGGGCGGAGGCAAATACAAGACCGGAAGAAAGGCTCTTGCCGAAAAGAAGAAAGCCGAAGCAGCCGCCAAGAGAGCTGAGCAGATGGAAAAGAAGAAACAGAGCAAGAACAAAAAGCTCAAGAAAAAGTAGGACAGCAATGATGAGCGGCGTATATCGCCGCTCATATTTTATGCCGGGAAACTATATTTAAACAATACCGGGAACATCATGTCGGGTAAAATCATGGAGGGGAATATCATGAAACTGATCAATCTGAAATCATGCGCCAAACTCAATCTCGCTTTTGACCTGATCGGAAAACTGCCGAACGGATATCATGAAGTGCGGATGATCATGCAGCAGATAGAGCTCTGCGACGACGTCTGTGTGAGATGGGTGCCGGACGATTCGCTCAGCGGCGTCATGATCGAAGTCCACACCAATAAATATTTTCTGCCGACCGACCGGCGCAACAATGCCTACACCGCGGCCGAAGTCATGATAGAGAAATTTGCCGGGAAAAGACGCGGCACAGTCAGGATAGACATCAGGAAAAATATTCCCGTTGCTGCGGGCCTGGCGGGCGGAAGCGGTAATGGCGCGGCTGTCCTCCACGGTATTTCGTATTTGTGGGATCTCGGCCTTTCGGTCAGCGAGCTCTGCGGGATCGCCGCGGGACTCGGCGCGGACATGCCTTTCTCAGTAATGGGTCAGGCGAGGGTGAATGCCGAACTCGGGCTGACCGCTGACCCGATGGCGTCGAGCTGCGCGCTTGCGGAAGGCGTCGGGGAAAGACTGACCCCATTACTGCCGCTGGATTCTCTCGTCGTCGTTTCCAAGCCGAAGTTGTCGGTGTCGACCAAAGTGGTCTATCAGGGAATGGATAAAGTTTTTATCGAGGACAGGCCGGACGTGGATGCGATAGCCGCAGGGCTGCGCGGGAACGACCGGGCGAAGGTCGAGAGCAATATGGGCAATGTACTTGAATTGTACACACTGAAAGAATATAATTCTGTGTTGTATACAAAATGCAAGATGGCCGAAAATAAGAACATAGGTAAAGTGCTGATGAGCGGAAGCGGCCCGTCGGTATACGGACTTTTTACGAGCCGTCGGGATGCCCAGGAGGCTTATGATGTCATGCGCAGGATAAATGACGAGACTTATCTTACGCGTACGACTGTTTGACAAGGAGAAATTTATGCTTGATATAGGAGTCAATAAGCACAGACCTCTTCGCGAGATCGTCTATGAAGAATTGAAGATGCAGGTACTGACAGGCCAGATAGAGCCGGGAAGCAGAATGATGGAAGTCGAACTGGCCGAATCTCTCGGCGTGTCCAGGACGCCTATCCGTGAGGCGATCAGACAGCTCGAAAAAGAAGGGCTAGTCACGATCGAACCGAGACGCGGGGCGTATGCCTCACAGGTATCGGTCAGCGATATGATCGAGATACTTGAAGTCCGCGCCGATATCGAAGGCTTTGCCGCGCAGCTGGCGGCGGAGAGAATGGACAACGACGCCAAAGGCAGGCTGTACAGCGTTGCCGAACGTTATGCGCAGGCAGTCCGCGACAGCGACACTGACGCCATGATCAGGAGCGACACGGATTTTCATCATATAATAGTAGAGGGAAGCAACAACAGGATATTGCTGAATATGGTCGAGCAGATACAGGAGCTCGTGCTGCGGTTCAGATATATTTATTACGATGACTTCCGCCGGATCGAATGGATGCCGCGTGAACATCAGGCGATCCTGGACCAGATCAAAAAAGGCAATGCGGAAGGCGCAAGAGCCGCCGCGGAGCAGCATGTCAACAAGCTGAAGACTGTGGTCGCGAGCGATTACGGATTCACGAAGTAGCATATCGCTGCAGAAGCAAAAAACCTCCGGATGATTCGGAGGTTTTTATCGTATCTGTGTTAATTGCTGCTTGATGAAGGTGCCGTTCCCAGTGTTTCGGTAAGGGTCAGTTTCTTGCCGTCGCGGTAGACGACGAACTTGACTTTGTCCCCCGGATCGTGCGACTGGATAGCCGCCTTGGCCGAGGCGAAATCGGTAATGGTCTTGCTCCCGATTTTCACGACTCTGTCGCCTTCTTCAAAGCCCGCGTTCTTGGCGTTGTCGCTGGTTACTTCCGCGATGTAAACGCCCGGTTCGCTGTAGCCGTATTGTTCCGCTTCGCTGGTCGTCGTAGGGTTCACGTAACTCATTCCTGAGTAGGCGGTGCTCGATGAGCTCGAGCTTGAACTTGAATCTGACGAAACGTTTCCGCCGTTCTTGACTATTTTAGCTGCAACTTTTGCCGCCGTGTTTACCGGGATGGCGAACCCGAGGCCTTCGACATCCGTGCCGGATGACTTCGCGACTACGATGCCCACAAGCTGACCGTGGCTGTTGAACAGTCCGCCGCCGGAATTGCCCGGATTGACAGACGCGTCGGTCTGGATAAGATTCATCGTATTATTGTCGAGGGTTATTTCTCTCTTCGTCGCGGAAATGATTCCTGCCGATACCGAGTCGCCGAGAGAACCGAGCGGGTTCCCGACTATTACTGCCATATCGCCTACGCTCAGCTCTTCGCTGTCGCCGTAAGTTACAGGAGTGAGTCCCGTCGCGTCGATTTTGATGACTGCGATATCATTATCTTCGTCATATCCCACGACCTTGGCCGTGTATTTCTTGCTGCTGTCATTGGTGACTGTGATCTTGCTGGCGCCTTCAATGACGTGATAGTTGGTCATGATATATCCGTTGCTCTTGATGATCACGCCGGAGCCTGCGCCCTCTGTGACGTACTGGCTCGCCCAGTTGTCGGTCGAAACGCTTTCAGTCGTGATCTCAACTACGGAACCCGTGACAGCCTTCGAAATCTGCGAGACCGTCATGCTGCTGCCCGTCGCGGTCTCCAGTGTGTAGCCGCTGGTCGAACCCGTTACCGAGCCGGTGCTTACGTAATTGTTGTAAGCCCATACGGTGCCCGCGCTCGCCGCGCCGGAAAATACCATACAGGCGAGAACGATGCAGGCGATCTTCTTTTTCGTCAGTTTGACTTCACCGCCGGATTTTTTCCGGCGCTTTTTATTCTGGTAATGCCTGTCGCCGAAGTCGCCTCCGCCGCCGTATCCTCCGAAGCCGCCGCTGTCTCCGCTCAGATTGTCCATGTTGTAATGCATGTACGAGTCCGGGTCGTAATTATTTTCGTAAGTGTTCGCTTTATATCCGTAATCGTTCTGCCCCGCGTTCTGTTCCGCGCGGCTGTGGTCGTTCTGTCCGGCACTGCCGTAAGTATTCTGATCCGCAGCATTTGTATGCGGTACGAATCCTGTGTCGTTCGCCGCGTTTGTTCCGGTGCTGCCTGCGTTTACCGATGCAGGATCGTAATCTGTACCGCGGTCCTGACCGTTGAAAATGTTGTTGTTATTATACATCACACATCCATCCTTTCTGTCTTCGATGTTGTGTCTATGATAAAATAAAAAATTGAAATTTAGCTTAAAAAACATTTTACATTATAACACGTTTGTGTATTGGCGAGATATCTGTTAATATATACGGTACGAAAGAGAAGAATTATGAACAAAGTACTGATAGGAATGGACAGATCCGGATCATACCGGCTGTACCTTACAATAACGACCGACATGGTCAGCGAAGCAATGGCACTGCATCACACCTCTCCGACCGCGACAGCGGCTCTCGGCAGAGTTCTCACGGGCGCGGGGCTGATGAGCCTCCAGCTCAAGGAACCGGAGGACAGGCTTACTGTGCAGTTCAGAGGAGACGGACCGGCGCGCAGCATTGTCGCCTGCGGCTGCGGAACGGGGCAGATCAAAGGCTATATCGAAGACCCTGCGGCCGACCTTCCGCAGAGAGCGGACGGCAAGTTAGATGTCGGCGGACTCCTGGGAACGGGAGACCTCACGGTCATCAAAGACATAGGGCTCAAGGAACCTTACAGCGGCACGATTGCGCTGGTGTCAGGGGAGATCGCCGAAGACCTCACCGCGTATTACTACATTTCGGAGCAGCAGAACACATCGATCGCACTCGGAGTGAAGGTATCGCGCGAAATGGAAGTCACGGCGGCTGGCGGCATGTTCATCCAGATGCTCCCTCAGGCGGAGGAGGGCGCGGTCGATGCGCTCGAGGCAGTCATGAAGGAGATGCATTCGGTCACGTCGGTGGTCGAGAAGGTGCAGCTCGGGTCGGCGGGCCTCACTGAAGAGGGGATGCTGACGAAAATGTGCGGTGAAATATTCGGCGGGATGCCGGAGGAGTACAGGCCTGAGACTCTCGAGTTCAGGGAGATCGAGCTGAAGTGCGACTGCTCCGGACCACGGATCGAACGGGCGCTCATGGCGGTCGGCAGCGAAACGCTGAAGGAACTGATCGAAGAAGACGGAGAGGCGGAGCTCAGCTGCCGCTTCTGCGGAAAAAAGTATCACTTCGACAAGGAGGAGCTTGAAAAGCTTCTGGCCGAAGCGCAGGATAAGGGGAAATAAATGAAAAACGTTACTCTGAAAATATCAGGTTACCATATATATGATGACAAAGAAGAAAACCAGCTCGAACTGATAACGGAAGGCAAGCTCTACACGCGCGGCAATTCGATATTTATAACTTATGATGAAAGCGAATTCTCGGGAATGGTGGGCTGCAAGACGCGTCTGCAGTTCGATGAGTACGGCGTCAAGATGACGAGGCGCGGGAGCTCGGTCGGCATCGACACCGAGATACACTTCGAGAAGGGCAAACGCTACAACGGATATTACGACACGGTCTACGGTCCGGTCGAGATGGAGGTCCTGACAAACGGCCTCACGAACAGCGTCACGCCCGAGGGCAACGGCGAAGTAGACATTGATTACAACATCAGCCTCAAGGGCCTCTCCGAAGGCCGCAGCAGACTGAATATAAAAGTCCATGAGGTATAGGAGGAAACATGAATATTAAACAGAAATGGGTCAGAGTCATGGCCATAGTGCTGGCAATAGCAGTTGCTTTTGCGTTTACGGTAATGGTCGCGGCCTGGATGTTTTAGGAACCGGATCAGGGGATAGAGATGTACGGACAATTCTTTGTGATGTTCGCAATGATCCTGACGGGATACATTCTGCGAAAGATCGGTCTGATAAAGGAATCGATGAATGAGGGGCTGAATAATTTCATCCTCTTCTTTTCGTTCCCGTGTCTGGTCATCGAAAATGTCGGTACGCTCGAACTGAACAGCAGGATCATCGAGATGTTTATAGTAATGGCGCTGCTTTCTTTTGTCATTACTTTTGGCGGTACGCTTCTGTGCCGCGGATTCTGCGCGCTGCGAAAATATCCGAAGCGGGTGCGGACGATAACGGAGCTTTCGATGAATGCGCCCAACAGCGGATTCCTCGGATTCCCGATCGTGCTTGCTCTGTACGGACAGCACGGTCTTTTGCTTTTTATTGCCTCATCGTTTGCTTTCAATATCTATATGTACGGGTATGCCGTGGCCTCATATCACAGATTCGACGAGAACAGAAAGAAGGAAAAAGGGGCCGCGGTCAAGATCGCCGCGAAAACCATGATCAACCCGAACATAATCGCACTGTTCATCGGGTTTGCGATATCATTACTGCACCTGACGATTCCCGCGCCTGCCGAAAGCTTCCTGAATTATATGGGCGGCGTCGCGACGCCGATGGCGATGGTCTATATCGGCTCGTCGCTCACGGGCACGAAGTTCACAGAGATGTTCAAGAATCATATCATCTGGGAGTCGGCTCTGATGAAGCTCTTTGTCGTGCCGGCAGCTGCGCTGGCAGTCGTTTACTTCCTGCCGATCGACGTACTCGTAAAGGCGTGTCTGGTGCTGATGGTGGCTTTTCCTACCGCGGCGCTGGTGCCGATGCTGGCGGATATGGAGGGCAAGGAGAACGATATAGGCGTGCAGTCGCTGTTCTTTTCGACGGTGCTGTCGATGGGAACGCTGCTTTTCTGGATATTCGCGATTTCGCGATTATTGCATTAATAGATTGCAAAAGATTCGGGTAATATGTAAAATAGGCTTGTTACCTATAAAATATATGTTATAATAGGCTTACCTAAGTAGTTAATTAATTAACAACAAGTTCATTTAAAGTTAAACGAGCTCGTAAAGGAGGAACACTCAAATGAAAAAAATCGGCGTAATCGGCACAGGTACAATGGGCGCAGGCATTTGCCAGGTCATGGCAATGAAGGGCTATGACGTAGTTACAAGATCAAGACATCAGACTTCAGTAGACGGCGGAATCGCAAAAGTTGAGAAGAATCTCACAAAACTGGTTTCCAAAGAGAAGATCACTGAAGATCAGAAAAATGAAGCTCTGGCAAGGATCTCCGGATCCACAGACCTCAGCATCGTTGCTGACTGCGATCTCATCATAGAAGCATCAACAGAAAACATGGCAGCAAAGCTGGCTCTTTTCCAGGAACTGAACGAGATCTGCAAGCCTGAGACGATCATTGCTACAAATACATCGTCGCTCTCGATCACAGAGATCGCACAGGCATCAGGCAGAGCTGACAAGATCATCGGCATGCACTTCTTCAATCCGGTTCCGGTAATGAAGCTCATCGAGATCATCGAAGGAATCAACACATCAGCTGAGACAAAGCAGGCTGTTATGGATCTGGCAAAAGATATCGAGAAGACTCCGGTAGAAGTATCAGAAGCTCCTGGATTCGTAGTAAACAGGATCCTCATCCCGATGATCAACGAAGCAGCATTCATCCTCAATGAGGGAATCGCTTCCGCAGAAGACATCGATACAGCTATGAAGCTCGGTGCTAACCACCCGATGGGCCCTCTGGCTCTCGGCGACCTCATCGGACTCGACGTAGTAGTTGCAGTTATGGATGTACTCTACAACGAATTTGGTGACTCCAAGTACAGATGCTGCCCGCTCCTCAGAAAGATGGTAAGAGGCGGCAAGCTCGGAATGAAGTCAGGCGAAGGTTTCTTCAACTACAACAAATAGTCTGAAGCCTGAGACGACAATATAGAAAAGCGAAAAACGCGGCGGCCCGGTTCCGGGCCGCTGTTTTTTTGTGGCGGCGGAGTGATCCCAGGCCGCTGTGTTTTTGGGGGCACTTCACTGAGCAAAAATTCAGTCCCTGCAGCCCCTTGAATTGGGGCCTTTTGTGATAAAAACGTTCAGAAATTCCACCATTTTTGATATTTCCGTAATTTTTCCATTTTGCAGTCGCCGCCGTGCAGATATTCGCATTCTTGTTGAAAAATCAATGTGTTGTCAGCGCTGGTTATAAGTGTTATATTATAGAGTAACTGAACTGAAGGAGGTTCGATGTGAAAAGTTATGGAATTGAAAAGTTGGGAATAATCAACCCGGCGGCGGTTCACAGAAATCTGGCTCCGGCAAAACTCGTTGAGGCAGCTTTGCAGCGTGGGGAAGGTGAACTGAGCGACACAGGCGCACTCGTTGTTACTACTGGAAAATACACGGGAAGGTCGCCTGATGACAAATTTATTGTTGATACCGAGGGCATACACGACGATATCGACTGGGGCAAGGTCAATCGCCCTATTTCAAGAGAAGTATTCAATCAGATCAGAGACAAAGTTGCTGACTATTTCAACGGAAAAGAAGTATTCCTTTTCGACGGATTTGTAGGCGCTGATCCGGAGTGCACGAGGAAGTTCAGGATCGTAAATGAACTTGCGTGCCAGAACCTGTTTATCAGGAATCTGCTCATTCGCCCGACGGCGGAAGAACTCGAGACTCTGAATGATTTCGATTTCACGGTACTGTGCGCTCCGGGATGCAAAGTGGATCCTGAGGAATTCGGCGTACACAGCGAAGCAGCCATCGTCATCGATTATGAAGCAAGGATGGTCGTCATCGCCGGTTCCGCATATGCGGGAGAAATCAAGAAGAGCGTTTTCTCGGTCATGAATTATCTTATGCCAAAAGAAGAAAACGTCCTGCCGATGCATTGCTCGGCGAACATGGATCCTGAAACGAAAGACAGCGCGGTCTTCTTCGGACTGTCGGGAACAGGCAAGACGACGCTTTCAGCAGATCCGGCCCGTATTCTTATCGGCGACGATGAGCACGGCTGGACCGATCACGGCATTTTCAACTTCGAAGGCGGATGCTACGCTAAGTGCATCGACCTCGATCCGGAAGGCGAGCCGGAGATCTACGGTGCGATCAAATTCGGCAGTGAAGTGGAAAATGTAATACTCGATCCTGAAACAAGGAAACCGGATTATGCAGACAGAAGCATTACTGAGAACACAAGAGTGGGATATCCTATCGACTATATTCCGAATGCGGCAATACCGGGAGTCGGCGGCGTGCCTAAGGTCGTCATCTTCCTGACAGCCGACGCGTTCGGCGTGCTTCCTCCGATCAGCAGACTCGGAGCGGATGCGGCAATGTACCATTTCGTTACTGGCTTTACAGCAAAAGTCGCGGGAACGGAAAGAGGCATTACTGAGCCGGTACCGACATTCTCGACATTGTTCGGACAGCCGTTCATGCCGCTCGACCCGTCGGTCTATGCGAACATGCTCGGAGACAGAATTGAAAAATACAACACCAAAGTATATCTCGTAAACACAGGATGGTCCGGCGGTCCGTACGGAGTCGGCAGCAGAATGAAGCTCAGATATACAAGAGCGATGATCACAGCTGCGCTCAACGGAGAGCTCGACAGTGTTGAATACAAGCACGACGAAGTATTCAACGTTGACGTTCCGCAGAGCTGCACGAATGTTCCGGCCGAACTCATGAATCCGCGCGATACATGGGAAGACAAGGCGGCATACGATGCCCAGGCGAACAAACTTGCCAAGATGTTCGCGGACAACTTCGAGGCGAAATACCCGAACATGCCGAAGAACATAGTGGCAGCAGGTCCGCAGCCTAAATAACCGCAGATAATTTCATATTGGAAATAAAAATAAGAACCTGCCGCAGTGGCAGGTTCTTGTTTATTATCGGAAAACCGCGCGCCGGCGATCAGCCCTTTATGTCGCTGATGACCGCGTCGACGACTGCGTCGAGCTGCTCCGCGTCGTCCGCGTCTGCGGCGGATGTGATGTGCGCCTGCGGATCGAGCAGTTTTGATTTCTTGAGCTCTTCGGTGCAGAAGCTCTTCAGGAGGTCTCCGGCCCTCGGCGCCCAGGTGCCGTTGTAGATGACCGCAAACGTTCTGTTCTGCAGAGCGAGCATTTTCATATCCGTCAGATAGCTGTGCATAGGCGGATAAATTTCAAAGTTATAAGTAACGCATGCGAGCACGATGTGGCTCACACGGAACGACTCCGCGATCAGCGTCGAAATATGCGTACTCGAGACATCGTACATTACTACATCCGTCACGCCTTTTTCGGCCAGCTGCTGCGCGACATACTGCGCCGCACTCTCGGTGCCGCCGTACATCGAACCGTAAACGATCATTACTGCACCGTCGTCCTCCGGCGTGTACGTGCTCCACTTCTGATATTTGTCGATGAAGTAGGAGAGGTCTTTTCTCCAGACCGGACCGTGAAGAGGCGCGATCATTTTGATGTCGAGGCCCGCAGCTTTCTTGAGCAGCGCCTGTGTCTGCGCGCCGTATTTGCCTACAATATTGCAGTAATATCTTCTGGCGTCGTCGAGTTCGGTACGTGCAAAGTCCATCTCGTCCGCGAAAAGTCTTCCGCCGAGTGCTCCGAATGTCCCGAATGCGTCAGCTGAGAAAAGGACGCCGTTCGATGTGTCGAACGAAACCATTGCTTCCGGCCAGTGGACCATCGGCGCTCCCACGAATGCGAACTCGTGCCTGCCGAAAGACTGCTTGTCGCCTTCCTTGACCGTTATCGCCCGGCTGTCCTCGCCGAGACCGAACTGCTTCATGAAAGTGAACGCCTTCGCTGTGCTGATTATCTTAACATCCGGCCAGCGGAGAACGACTTCGTTGATCGTTGCGGCGTGGTCCGGTTCGACGTGATTTATCACGAGGTAATCGAGAGGCCTGCCCGCGAGGACGTGCTCAACGTTTTCGATGAACTGACGGCCGATCGCCCAGTCGCACGTGTCCACAAGAACAGTCTTTTCATCCAGAAGAAGGTACGAGTTATATGATACGCCGCGCGGGATCGGATGGATGTTCTCGAATAATGCGAGCCTCCTGTCGTCGCCGCCGACGTAGTACAGATCATCTGTTACTTTTCTGACACAATACATTTATTTCCTCCTTAATACTCATGTTTTTTTCTTTACAACATATATATTGCCCTCTTCGGGGCAGGATTGCAAGAAAAATAACAGCCGGCGCGCATTAGATGTTCTGTTTAGCGTGAGGCTGTTGAGTGTGAGGGTCGTTGAGCACGAGGCGTTGAAGTTGAGCACGAGGCCGCTGAGCATGGGGTCGTTGAGGTTGAGCACGGGCCCGTTGAGGTTGAGCATGAGGTCGCTGTGCATGGGGTCGATTACTGCGTCGCGCCGGGCATTGCTGGATGCGAAGGAAGGAAAATCGAGCACGACAACTGTGAGCGGACATGGCGGCTGTCATAGGTATTGCTGGCGGTCGCTTTGCGAGCCTGCAGACCTCATCTAATCACGGAATAGGGTACACAAATGGCCGCGATCAGCGAAAACGTGTACCCTACGGGCGACTTATCAGGCCTGCAGACCTCATCTAATCACGGAATAGGGTATACGAACGGCCGCAATCAGCGAAAACGTGTACCCTACGGGCGGCTTATCAGGCCTGCAGACCTCATCTAATCACGGAATAGGGTACACGAATGGCCGCGATCAGCGAAAACGTGTACCCTACGGGCGGCTTATCAGGCCTGCAGACCTCATCTAATCACGGAATGGGGTACACGAACGGCCGAGATCAGCGAAAGCGTGTACCCTATGGGCTGCTTATCAGGCCTGCAGACCTCATCTAATCACGGAATAGGGTACACGAACGGCCGAGATCAGCGAAAGCGTGTACCCTATGGGTTGCTTATTAGGCCTGCAGACCTCATCTAATCGCGGAATAGGGTATACAAACGATCACGGCTGATGGAGAAGTGCTCTCCACTTGCGCAGAAGTCAAAAATAATGGCGTTATTAAGGTAAAATAACCCATAAATTGACAATACTCCGTACAGGGTATATTATTATCTAAGCGGGATTCTCCGCATCATTCCAATCGCTTAAAAAAATGATTAGAGATGTAGGTATGCGTTTTTGCGTGCCGGAGAGAGTAGGTATACATATATGGATGAACAGACTTTGAAGTCGAAGAAAGTCGCTGATCTTCGTGAGATCGCAAAAGCGGCAGGGATCTCCGGCTATCAGAAAATGAAGAAGGCCGAGATTATCGAGGCCCTTGTTTCCGGTGCGGCTGAAAAACCGGACGCTGAGCAGAAACCGGGTGCTGAGCAAAACACAGAAACACCTGAAAAGCGCAAGAGGCCGGGAAGACCGAGAGGTTCGAAAAAAGCGGTGAAGGCCGACAAGCCGGCGACTGATGAAAATGCAGAAATGCCGGAAGCAGTAATGGCTGAAAAGGCCGATGACGCGAAGAAGCAGGATGCGCCGGCAGGCCGCGGAAGTGCGGCAGAAAAACGCGCTGCAGCTAGGACGCAGAAGGCGGCGGAAGTGCACGTAGAGATTCAGAAGGAAGAGCGCGAAGGCACAGCTGAAAATCACGGTGAAGCTCAGGCGGAAGGTAGTGAAGAGGTTCAGATACAAGACCGTAACGCTGCGGCGGCGAACGGCGAAAATGCTGCACTGGTAGAACGCGCTGCAAATCAGAAGGAAAAACGCGAAAGTGCGGCGGCGGAGCAAAACGAAAACGCTGCGGCGGAGAACGGCGAAGGACCGGAGGCGGAAAAAAAGAGACCGGGGACGAGGAAACGCGTCAATAAAGAAAAAGACGTGAAGGAAGAACGCATTGCCGAGATCAAGGAAGAGAACGGCAAAAAGCTGATGTCCAAGGCGAAGCCTCAGCTCAAAAGAGGATCGAAGAAAGCGAAAAAAGCGGAAGAAGAAAAAGAAGAGGCCCGCAGCATGGCCGAAGATGTTGAGAAACCGCGCAGAGGAAGAAAGAAAAAATACGAAGCAGAAGGCGAAACGTCACAGCAGGACGAGAACATTACTGCGGCGGGGGCTGACGGCAATGTCCGCGGTGAAGCTGCAGACGGGGCTGACGGAACAGACCGCGGTGTAACGGATCGCGCTGATTCTGCCGACCGCGCAGACGGAGCTGAACACGGTGAAGGATCCGAGCACGGCGAAGGCACTGAGCGCAGCGACAGATATCACGATGAACGTCCGGAAGTCGAGGGGATACTCGATATAGCGGACGGCGGATTCGGATTCCTGCGTTTCGAAAATTTCTACACGAGCGATAATGATATTTATGTATCGCCGACACAGATCAGGAGGTTCAACCTCAAGACCGGCGATATGATACACGGCATTTCGAGAAGACCGAACAAAAACGAAAAATTCGGCGCTCTCCTTTATGTCAATACGGTCAACGGCGAGAATCCGGGAGCTGCCAGACAGAGGCCCGACTTCGAGCGCCTGACGCCGATATTCCCGAACGAACGTCTTTACATGGAAAACGGCATGGACCTTTCGATGAGGCTCATCGATCTTATTTCACCTGTCGGCAAAGGGCAGAGGGGACTGATTGTCGCGCCGCCGAAAGCCGGCAAGACCACACTGCTCAAAAAGATAGCCCGCAGCATCGAGACCAACTATCCCGACGTGAAGATGATCGTATTACTGGTAGACGAGAGGCCTGAAGAAGTAACGGACATGAAGAGGACGCTCAAGAGCGGCGAGGTCATTTACTCGACGTTCGACGAACAGCCGTCGCATCACGTGAAGGTGGCGGAAATGGTAATGTCGAGGGCGCAGCGTCTGGTCGAGCACGGCAAGGATGTAGTAATACTCCTCGATTCGATCACGAGGCTCGCGCGCGCATACAATCTGGTCGTTCCGGCATCCGGCAAGACACTGTCCGGAGGAATCGACCCGACGGCGCTTTACAAACCGAAGAAATTCTTCGGCGTGGCCAGAAACATGGAAGAGGGCGGCAGCATTACTATACTTGCAACTGCACTCGTGGAAACGGGCTCGAGGATGGACGACGTAATATTCGAGGAATTCAAGGGCACGGGCAATATGGAGCTCCATCTCGACAGAAAGCTGTCGGAGAAGAGGATATTCCCGGCCATCAGTCTGAACCTTTCGGGCACGCGGCGTGAGGACCTGCTGATGACGCAGGAAGAAATGGAAGCAGTCTGGTACATGCGCAAGGCGCTGGGCAACGGCGATCCGGCCGATGTCACGGAGCTGATAATCGACAATCTGTCGCAGACCAGAAACAATGCGGAGTTCGTCCGCCTGATCCAGAAGGTAAGGCTCGACGTTCCGACAAGAAGATATTAAAAGGATAAAAAATGAGTTTACTTGTACAGGACATAGTTAAAATGGCGGTCAAACAGATGGAGGCGGCGGATGTGCCGGACGCGAAGCATGATGCGGAAATGCTTTATTGCTGGCTCATGCATGTGCAGCCGGACAAGTTCTTCATGGAATGGGCGAATACTGCCGACGACAGGACGTGCGATCAGTATTTCGCTCTCGTCGACAGACGTTCCGCGCGCGAACCGCTGCAATATATTATCGGCACTCAGGAGTTTATGGGTTATACGATGAAGACATCGCCGCATGTGCTTATCCCGAGGTTCGATACGGAGCCGGTCGTGGAGAAGGCGGTCGGGCTGCTCGAGGGGCAGAAGGCGCCGGCTGTGCTCGATCTGTGCTGCGGCAGCGGCGCGATAGGCATCGCAGTGGCGAAAATGACTGACGCAAAAGTTACGGCAGCTGATCTCAGCGAGGACGCTGTTGCTCTCACAAAAGAGAACGCTGCGTCGAACAGCGCCGCGCTGGCGGTGCTGCAGGGCGATCTTTTCGAGGCTGTCGGCAAGAAGAAATATGATATGGTAATATCGAATCCGCCTTACATCGAAAGTGATGTCATTCCGACGCTCATGCCGGAAGTCAGAAATTACGAACCGCACGAAGCGCTCGACGGCGGCGCGGACGGTCTTGATTTCTACAGGCGCATCATTGCGGACGCGCCGGATCACATCAAAGACGACGGACTTCTCGTGCTCGAGATAGGCGACGATCAGGCCGAAGCAGTAACGCAGCTGATCGCCGATATTGAACGTTTCGACCCGGCGGAGGTCGGCCGTGACCTTGCAGGACATGACCGCATTATTACTGCAGTAATGCTCGGGAAAAAGACGCTGAAGGCACGTGCCAAGAAGCGCGCAGCTGAAGAGAAGCAGCGTGCAAAGGAGGAGGCCGCCGCGGCAAAACAGCGTGCGAAAGAAGAAGCGGCTCAGGCGAAGCAGGATGCGATCGACGCGAAAGCTAAAGCCAAGCAGGACGCCATCGACGCGAAAGCTAAAGCAAAACAGGATGCCATCGACGCGAAACAGCGCGCGAAAGACGAAGCGGCTCAGGCCAAGCAGGATGCGATCGACGCGAAAGCTAAAGCCAAGCAGGACGCGATCGACGCAAAAGCCAAGGCCAAGCAGGATGCGATCGACGCGAAAGCCAAAGCCAAACAGGATGCCATCGACGCGAAAAACAAAGCGGCTGAAGAAAAGCAGCGTGCAAAAGAAGAAGCCGCTGCTGCCAGGCAGGCCGCGAAGGATGAAAAGAAAAATAAATAGACAGATCACAAATCTCACCGCAGCTGAGCGCACGGTGAGATTTTCCTTTTGCAGTACATCTTCGGCTGCAGGATATCTTGACCCGCAGGGTGTCTCCGGCTCGAACAATGTTTTAGTAAGGAGGCAGTACCATATAACCTCGTTTTTAAGGAGTTATATGGTATTTTTAATGATGATGATCGCTCGGAAGGCGGAAATTCAGGCAAAATGGAGCGGGAGCAGCCTGAGTCCTATGCTCTTTGAGAAAGGAAATACCATATAGACAGGGATTTTGGGGATGCATGTGGTATTTCAGTACCATATGCACCCCGATATATCGCAGTTATGTAGTACTGCCTCCTTACCAGATCATTCGGGCGGAGGCGAAATAGCGGAAAAAGCTTGCATTATGCGGGATGCTGTGATATTCTATTAAAGCTGTCATATCAGGGGCAGCCGCAGGCGATCGAGCCGGCGAACATAAGATGCTTGGGGCATCCTGAGCAAGGAAAGAAGGGAAACAGCATGAAGGAAGGAATCCATCCAGAATATATGGAATGTAAAGTAACTTGCGCATGCGGTAATACATTTATGACCAGGTCGAATAAGCCTGAGATCAGAACCGATGTTTGTTCAGCGTGCCACCCGTTCTTTACAGGTCAGCAGAAGTTCATCAACCGTGGTGGACGTGTTGAGAAGTTCAAGAACAAGTACGGCATCGAATAATGATACCAATGCTGAGGACGGGTTTTTACCCGTCCTTTTAATTTGCGGCCGCAGACATTGAATTTATTGCGGGCACAGGCATTGATGTGATACAATAATAAATTGATATCGTTTGGATATTGTATTCAATAAGAAAGCAGGAACAAAATGTTTGGGAAATTAGATTTTATTACAGATAAATATAAGGAGCTCGCGGAAAAATGTTCTGATCCCGAGATCATCGCGAACCAGCCGGTCTGGCAGAAAAATGCCAAAGAGATGGGCGAGATGGAGCCGATCGTCAAGAAGTATGATGAGTATAAAAAGGTCAAGGAAGAAATAGCTTCCACTAAAGAACTCATCAACGAGGCGGGCGACGACGACGAAATGAAGGAACTCGCGAAGGAAGAACTCGGCGAGCTGGAGGCGAAAGTAGAACCGCTCGAAGAAGAATTAAAGGTATTACTGCTGCCGAAAGACCCTAACGACGACAAGAATGTTATCCTCGAGATCAGAGCGGGCACGGGCGGTGAAGAGGCTGCTCTGTTCGGCGCGGACCTTCTGAGGATGTATCAGATGTACGCGGAGAGGCGCGGCTGGAAGACGGAGATCATCGAGATCAACGATACCGGCCTCGGCGGGGTGAAAGAGGCAGTAATGCTCGTGAAGGGCAAGGGCGCGTATTCGCGTCTCAAGTACGAGAGCGGCGCGCACAGGGTCCAGAGAGTGCCGGAGACCGAATCGTCGGGCAGGATACATACATCGGCGGCAACAGTCGCGGTGCTGCCGGAGATCGATGACGTGGAGATCGACGTTGATCCTAACGATGTCAGAGTCGACGTTTACAGGGCATCCGGAAACGGCGGCCAGTGCGTCAATACTACTGACTCGGCTGTCAGACTCACGCATATCCCGACGGGACTCGTAGTCACCTGCCAGGATGAAAAATCACAGATCAAAAATAAGGCGAAGGCGTTCAAGGTCCTCAACTCGAGACTTTACGACCTCAAGATGCAGGAGCAGAACGACAAGCTCTCCGCTGAAAGAAAGAGCCAGGTCGGCACCGGCGACAGATCGGAACGTATCAGGACATACAACTTCCCGCAGGGAAGGATCTCCGATCACCGCACGGGAACGACGATATACAAACTCGAAAACTTCCTCAACGGAGACATGGACGAAATAATAGACGGACTGATCACGAACGACCAGGCGGAAAAAATGAAAAACTTTTAGGAAGTAATTTAGGAGCTATTTAATGAAGACAATCGTTTACGAACCTACAGAAGAAAACATTAAGAAGTGCGCCGAGATCATCCGTAAAGGCGGGCTCGTGGCGTTTCCTACCGAAACGGTATACGGACTCGGGGCGGACGCGTTCAATGAAGACGCATGCAGAAGAGTCTACGAGGCCAAGGGCAGACCGAGCGACAATCCGCTCATCGTGCATATTGCGAGAGCGAGCGACATAGGCCAGCTCACGCCGAGACTCAGTGAAGACATAGTAAAACTCATAGATAATTTCTGGCCGGGACCGCTCACGCTGGTAGTCAAAAAGAAAGACACGATTTCCAAAACAGTCAGCGGCGGACTCGACACAGTGGCGATAAGACTGCCGGACAGCGAAGCGACGCGCGCGCTCATCAACTGGGCAGGAACGCCGATCGTGGGACCGAGCGCGAATACATCAGGCAGGCCGAGCCCGACGAAAGCCGAGCACGTGCTGCACGATCTCGACGGCAGGATAGATGCGATAATAGATGAAGGCGACTGCCGCGTGGGCATCGAATCGACGGTGCTCGACATGACGGGAGACGTTCCGACAATACTGCGGCCGGGCATAGTAACGAGAGAAAATCTCGAGGCTGCGCTGGGCAAAACCGTCGAACTCGACCCGACCCTTACTGCAGGGAAACCGGCAGACGAGGACTTCAAGCCGAAAGCGCCGGGGATGAAATACAAGCATTACGCGCCTAAGGCCGATATGCTGATAGTCGAAGGCAACAGAGAAGATGTAAAAAATGAAGTCGAAAGGCTTCGTGTACTCAACGAAAAACTGGGAAATAAAGTCGGCATTCTTCTGTTCGAGGAAAAGACCTTTAACGAAGCTGCGCACGAATTCTTCGCGGATCTGCGCGATATGGACGAGCAGGGAGTCGACATGATCCTTGCGGGAGCCCTGTCGGACGCCGAGGGTGTGGGGTTTGCAGTAATGAACAGAATGCTCAAGTCGGCAGGTTACAACATTGTGAGAGTGTAGGAGGTTAGTCAATGGAAGCAAAAAAAATGTGCATCGCGTCCGATCACGCGGGATGGGAACTCAAGGAACTGATCATCGGTTATCTGGAGAGCATGGAAATATATCCGGACGATCTCGGATGTTATTCGAAGGAATCCGTCGATTACCCGGAGTACGGAAAGAAGTGCGGCGAAGCCGTTGCCTCGGGGAAGTACGCAGCGGGCATCGTGATCTGCGGCACGGGCATAGGCATTTCTATGGCTGCTAATAAAGTCAAGGGCGTAAGGTGCGCACTCTGTACAAGCACGGAGATGGCGGAATACGCTGCAAGACACAACAATGCGAATATATTGGCGCTCGGAGCGAGAACGACTCCTCCGGAGGTCGCCCTTCAGATACTGACGACATGGATGAACACAGATTTCGAAGGCGGCAGACATAAGAGACGCACCGATATGCTGGACGCAATGTAAGGAGGTTTCCAGATGAGCAAAATATTTGTATTCGATCACCCTCTCATTCAGCACAAAGTTGCTATGCTGAGAGACAAAGACACAAGCACGAAAGACTTTCGCGAACTGGTCAACGAGATAGGTCTGCTGATGGGTTATGAAGCGACAAGAGATCTTCCGCTGGAAGAAAAGTACATCGAGACGCCGATCGCCAAGACGACGGTCAAGATGCTGTCGGGAGAAACCGTGGCCATCGTGCCGATCCTGAGAGCGGGACTCGGACTGGTCGACGGGATGCTGGCGCTCATACCGAACGCAAAAGTCGGACACATCGGACTTTACAGAGATCCCGAGACACATAAACCGGTCGAGTATTACTGCAAAATGCCGGCAGACATCGACAAGAGAAGGATATTCGTCGTAGACCCGATGCTCGCAACGGGCGGCAGCGCTTCGGCGGCGATCGATTTCATCAAGCAGCGCGGAGGCAAAGACATCGTCTTCATGTGCCTGATCGCAGCGCCGGAAGGGATCGAGGAACTGCAGAAAAATCATCCTGACGTAGACATATTTATTGCCGCGAAGGATGACCACCTCAACAGCGACGCCTATATCGTGCCTGGACTCGGCGATGCCGGAGACAGGCTTTACGGTACAAAATAGCGAATGGAAGCGGCGCGGCCGCAGTGATATAGAAGGAACAGGAAAGAGAGAAATTTACAATGATACAGATACCAGACAGCGTAAGTGAACATACCAATGTATATGATGTCCTCAAAGAAAGAGGATTCATCGAGCAGTGCACGAACGAAGAAGAGGTCCGCGAGATGCTCGGCAGAGAGAAGATAAAATTCTACATCGGATTCGATCCGACGGCTGACTGCCTGCACGTAGGACATTTCATGCAGACGATAATCATGATGTACATGCAGAAGTACGGTCACACGCCTATCGTTCTCCTCGGAGGCGGCACGGGCATGGTCGGCGACCCTTCGGGCAGAAACGACATGAGAAAGATGATGACAGTCGAGACGATCGAAAACAACTGCCGTCAGTTCAAGAAGCTGTTTGACAGATACCTCGACTTCGACGATGAATATGAATATTTCGGACATCAGCCGGGAGATCCGGACGATGCGCCTGTACAGAACAAGGAGCCTGAGGCCGGCAAAGCCATCAGCGTAAACAATGCAAAATGGCTCATGCCTCTCAACTACATCGAGTTCGTACGCGAGATCGGCAGACATTTCTCGGTCAACGAGATGCTCCGTATGGAATGCTACAAAGAAAGACTCGAACAGGGACTGACGTTCCTCGAGTTCAACTATTTGCTGATGCAGAGCTACGACTTCTACGTGATGTCGCATGATATCAACTGCAAGATGCAGTTCGGCGGTAATGACCAGTGGTCGAACATTCTCGGCGGCATCGATCTCGTAAGACGCAGGGACCAGAAGACGGTTTACGGCCTGACGTTCGCACTCCTCACAAATTCCGAGGGCAAGAAAATGGGCAAGACCGGCAAGGGAGCGCTCTGGCTCGGAGCCGAGAAGACTTCGCCGTACGAGTTCTACCAGTACTGGAGAAATGTGGCGGACGCAGATGTTGAAAAGTGCCTGAGGATGCTGACATTCCTGCCGATGGACGAAGTGAAGAGACTCGCATCGCTCCAGGGCGAAGAGATCAACAAGGCGAAGGAGATCCTCGCATTCAAGGTAACTGAGCTCGTTCACGGCACAGAGGAAGCGCAGAAGGCCCAGGAAGGCGCCAGAGCTGCGTTCGAAGGCGGAGCTGCGATAGAACATATGCCGACCACAAAGATGACGGAAGCCGACTTTGCAGGCGACGGCATCGGCGTGCTCGAACTCCTCAGCAGGATCGGTCTGGCGGCGTCGAACAGCGACGCGAGAAGAACCGTTGAACAGGGCGGACTCACCGTTGCAGGCGAGAAAATCACAGACCCGAAAACGAACATTACTGCAGATAAATTCGACGACGAAGGCAAGCTCCTCATCCAGAAGGGCAAGAAGGTCTTCCATATCATCGATATCAAATAGTCAGGCGGCGAAATTCTTTGACAAACGCGTCATGAACGTGTAAAATATTCATTGCCGTGTGAAAACGGCAGGCAATAGCCGAGGCAGGGTTCTCACGCCCGGATACCGAGGCTGCTAAAACAATTTTTAGTTATGCCGAACACGATCCGCAGACGGCCGGAAACGACACGCGGGATCCGAGTAGGCAGTACCGAAAACGTTCGCAGGCGAACCGAGTAGGGAGAAAGGAAAAGGAAAATGGATAAGTCATTTATTCAGAAGCCTCAGGAGGTAGAACGCAAGTGGTATCTCGTCGACGCAGAGGGCCAGACTCTCGGCAGAATGGCGGCGCAGATCGCAGCGATCCTCAGAGGCAAGAACAAACCGACATTCACACCGCATGTAGACTGCGGAGATTATGTCATCGTGATCAACGCAGAAAAAGTTGCTGTAACAGGCAAGAAGAGACACGACAAGAAGTACGTGAGATTCACCGGCTATCCGGGCGGTCTCAGAGAGACAAGCTTCGAAGAGATGATGGCAAAGCATCCTGAAGAAGCAGTACGTCACGCGGTCAAGGGCATGATGCCTAAGGGCAGACTTGGCAGACAGATGTACAAGAAACTCAAGGTATATGCAGGACCTGAGCATGATCATGCAGCTCAGAAGCCTGAAAAGATTGAACTTTAGAAGGGAGGAACTGAACAATGGCAAAGATGCAGTATTTCGGCACAGGAAGAAGAAAATCTTCAGTAGCTAGAGTCAGGTTGATCCCGGGCAAAGGCGAAATCACAGTTAATAAAAAGCCGCTCGACGACTATATCGCACTCGAGATAGTCAAGAGAGAGGTAAGAAGACCTTTCGAGATCGCAGGATGCGACGGCAAGTTCGATGTAATCGCTACAGTTAGAGGCGGCGGCTACACAGGACAGGCAGGAGCACTCAGACACGGTATCGCAAGAGCTTTATGCCAGGCGGACACTGAAGCTTACAGAGCACCTCTGAAAGCAGCAGGCTTCCTGACAAGAGACTCGAGAATGAAGGAAAGAAAGAAATACGGACTCAAGAAAGCTCGTAGAGCTTCCCAGTTCAGCAAGAGATAATCATTACTCGGGCAAACAAAACCGAAACAAAAGTCTTCCGCATTATGCGGGAGACTTTTTTCGTCTGAATGAAACCGGCGCGCGGGACGATTTGTACCGCGCCGCGCCGGTTTCTGTCTAATGGAGTGCGCTCCTGGTTTCTCAGGAGCGTTCAATTTTTGATGAAATGAGGAAACCGTGGTGCAGATCCGGGTGATCCGCAAATCTGCACCACGGTTTTCAACGTTTGAAGCCCCTCATCGGCGGCGTGGAGACGAAAATTCCTGCTGAGCTGTAAATGGTAATATAAAAATGTACAAAAAGTGGAATTTAAAAATGTACAATTTCAGCTGAGATGCTAATGTGGTTCATGGAGGTGATGAAATCCATGAATGAAAAGCTGCTTGCTCAGCTGGAG
>JALCRY010000027.1 GCA_022652985.1 Eubacteriaceae bacterium
TGACCGATTATCAGCTGTCTGTCCTTCAGCGTTATGATCGGCGGGACTTTTGTTTTCGCCGGGCCCGTTTCGTTTTCGAACGCGTAAAGATCATACAGATCGCTGACTTCATATTCCTTCGTATATTCATCATCGCAGACGACTTTGATTTCCTTCGCGCCGCTTATGCCCGCTTCCTGTAGAAAATATCTAAGCTCTGCACCTGTATACTTTTTTATTTCGCGTTTATTGTTGTCTTTTTTGCTGCGTCCGCTGTAAGTATGCGTTTCCGTATCGAGGGCGTTCAGATCCGCCTGTGTGAAACTGCGCGTCACATCGCCGCTCCTGTCGCGTACCGTCAGCACCGTATCCGATGAGGCTGAAGACTGCACCGCCGAAGACTGCGCCGATGACAAAGACGATCCGCTGCCGCAGCCCGCGGCCGAAACAGCCACCAGAATGCATATACATACTGCTATTGCTTTTTTGATTGCCGATCCTGCCATATCATTCTCCCAGTCTGATCTCTTTAACATTCTTTACCCAGGCCGATATCTGATTCTCCATGACGATCCTCATCGGCCCGTATCCGTTGCCATTTTTGTATCCTGCAGAACTGCTGTCCGGCACGAGAGGCATTCCATTCACGCTGTAGGCGATGATGACATCCCTTGTCTGTCCGGGCTGATATCTGCTTTCCGTCCCGTTATATACCGCCCTCACCGGAATGCTCCGGCGGAAACCATCCGCGCCGGTCACCGTTATCTTCGACGGCCTTTTCACGCCGTCCTTCAGGCAGTCTGCTATCACTTTTTTCAGGATCACGCCGCGGAACACATATTCCCCGCCGGAGGCGGCAAATGTATCTCTGACTGTATCGTCCGCTCCGAAAGCTTCCAGCTGTTCCAGCGTATACGTCCTGGCGCGGGCATCGCTGCCGGTGATCTTCAGCACCGTGCCGAGATATTGCCGGTACGTTCCGGAACTGTGCGTCCATTGTCCGTCTTTGGCCGTTACAGTAATATCCGTGATGTTCCCGAGCTTTGCCCGGCCCGCGAGCATGACCGGTCCGCCGCTCTGCAGGGCGCGGCCGTCTTTTCTCGTGGCCAGGATATATTTTTCGCCGCTGCGCAGGGTGTCGACTGATACACCGTAGTCGCCCGACCTGCCGTGTATGATCACCTGATCCGCATCCACGTCGAGTCCGTTTTCCTCCAGCATCTTCAGGAGATCGGCTCCCGCATAACCGTCGGCGGTCTCCGCGGCGGCATCCTGCGATGATTCTATGCCGGCAACTGTCAGGACCGCAGATTTCTTCATACCGCTGCCGCCGATCCTGATCTGCGAGGAGGCATTTTCATTCGGGCCCGAAAACAGACCGGTCCCCATATAGATATCGATCGCGGTGCACTCTCTGACGTCTGCCTGCACCGCTGTCCCCCTGCGATACGGGATCAGCACATACGGCTTCGCCATCGCTTCCCCGTTTCTGGCGCAGCCCAGCGCGGGTTTCACACATTTTATGGTCCGCCCGTTCTTATACGTAACATAATTATCAGCATCATCTTCCGCCCCGCTGATATAGTCCGCAGCGACTGTCAGCGAACTGCCGCCGGCCAGGGAAAATTTCACTTTCCCGGTCAGCGCTCCGGCCCCCGCTTCCGCTTTGATGAACGTCCGCAGATCGGCTCCGCTGTACCAATTGCCGTCCGCATAATAACCGCCTGCCGCATGCTCCGCAGACGAGGCGGCGAATTTTTCTATCGCGCTGAAAGTGAAATATTTCGTTTCTGTTTTGGCGTCATCTTGACCGCCGCCGTGTATCGTGACCCGCAGGACATCGTCTGACGCAGCGCTCCCGCTGTGCGCCGTGCTGTCAGAATCATCGCCCACTATCACTTCCGATACCCATTTGGCATTGTCGGGCGCATTGTAATCTGCCGAATATTTCTGACCGATCACCAGCCGGACAGGTCCGCCGATATTGTCCGCAGTCTTGTCATAACCTTCTTTCGAGGTCATTTTATGAGCCTCCGGCTGATTCCCTTCGGGTCCTACCAGCGGCACGCCGTCGGAACCGAAAGCAAGCAGCACAGGGACATCTTCCTTCGCCGCTTTCTCTGCGCCCTTTTTGCTGTAATAATCATAATCGTCTTTTTTTATTTCCCCGAGCGAGAGCTCTATCGTATATCCGTCGGAGGCGACAACTCTTACTTCGGTGCTGTCCGAAAGGCCGTTTTTCAGGCCGAGCGCCTGCAGATAATCGTACAGTTTGACTCCGGTGAACATGTGCCGGGAGAAAACGCCGCCGCTCGTCATGAGACTGTATTCACCCTCATACCCGGCTGATGTGCCGAGCGCGGCCTGCTCGATCTCGCCAACTGATACCGTCTTCGTCCGTTCCATGCCGCTGCCGGTGAATGTCACTGTATCATAAACGTAATCGCCGCTTCCGTATACGGACCATGCACTGTGACCGGCATGAGCCGCATTGCTGTCGGGACAAAAAATATTCACTATTACCGCTCCTGTCACGATGACCAGCACAGCTGCGAATGCAGCGGCCGCCTTCCTCACATTACTTTTCATAATCAATTTCCGTTATCATTTTGATCCAGTACGATGATTCCGCTCCTGGTATCAGCAGTCTCGCCGGTCTTTCTGATTTCGTCAGCGCCTTTTCTCCGTCTGCCAGAGAAATCACTATAGTGCTGTGCGCGCTGATAAAAGACCTGCTGAGCGATACGCTGTATCCGTCGGCGGCTTTCAGCAGGACGCTGCTGTAATCAGACAATCTGCCGCCGTAATGCTCCGTGACCGTCTCCAGGGTCGGTCCGACAGCCTTCACTTTCCCGGCTTTTTTCGATTTTCCTTCTGCGGTCTGACTGACGCATTCCAGCTCCTTCAGCTCGTTCGGCGTCACATAAAAATCGGCGGCTTTCAGCCCCGTGACTTTTATCCGCGCGTCCCCGTAACCCGAAATGTCCGCTGTCACCTTCGCACCACAGGAGCACAAAGCCAGAGACATTACTGCAGCCAGGCAGATGCATATCAATATTTTTGCCGTATGTTTTCCCATATAACTCTGTTAATTCTCTATTTTTATATAATATTTGTGCGTCTTCGGATCCTGGTACACGACTCCCTTTTCCTTCAGACCGTTTTTGTCATCGACATGCTGCACCTGCTTATCGGAAAGATTCTGCGCGTTCTTCAGTTCCTGCAGGTTGTCAGCCGAAGAAATATCGACATTCCAGTGCATTATCAGCGCCATCATAATACCGACCGCCAGGCAAAGCATGACATCCGCCATATTCGCCAGTCCGCGCATCGGATCTACATCCTCTCTTCTTCTCCGTGAAGTATCTCTCAGACGCCCGGTCCCGTATCTTCTAATCACAGCTCTTTTCCTCCTCCAGGATGCATTCCATGAGAGTCTCCAGAACCGACATGTAATTATCATACCATGTTTTTCTGACAGTGGAAATAATAAGTGCTACTGCGGCGCATGTCAGGCCCGCAACCGTTGTATCGAACGCCGTCAGCAGGGCATTCGACAATGTATAGGTATCTCCCTGACCCAGCGCTATGATCCCCGGCCCGAGCGGTATCAGCGTGCCGAGCAGTCCCAGGATCGGCCCGAGTTTCGCGGTCATATCAGACCAGTTCGTACGCTTGTCATAGACAGACTGCTCTTCGGCGATCAGTCTGACCGCCAGGCTCTCGCGCATAGCGTTGGTAAGTTCTGGATGCTTCGTTATTTCCAGCAGCGCGTTCCGCTGCCTCTTCAGCAGCTTCCCTTCCTTTATGGTCTCCTGCGCCGTCGTTTCTCCTGATCGTATTTTGTCGACTATGGCCGGCATGTTCACTTTGAAATATCTTCTTTCCGTGAATATCTCTGCTATGAGAGTGCCGAGCAGCACCACCGTAAACGCCGCCAGTATTACCAGCAGGAACATGACCGGTATCTTCAGCCCGCTCGATATGCTCCTCAGTATTTCGCTCAATCCTGTCTCCGAAAACATTTGTTATTCTCCTTCTGTGCTGTCCTTTTTCTTTTTCTTTCTGCTTACCGCTCTCCGGAAATTAAGCGTTTCGCCTGCCGCGCCCGCCGCCAGCAGCAGAAGCGCTGTCACTCCGGTCGTTTTCAGCAGATCGCTGCTGTCCTGCGCGTTGATATCGACGGTCGAGTTCTGCCCGTCGAACGATATCCAGTCTTTGCCCGATTTGCCGCTGCCGGAAGCTTTGTCTACTTTGGCCGAAAGTTCATCCGACGCCTGTCTGAGCGTTCCTCCCGAACTGCTTTTCTGCGAGTCTTTTTTCGAACTGCCTGACCCGCCGGTTCCCGAGCTTTTGCCGTTTCCGCCGGTCAGTCCGACTGATGATGAGGCGGATGTCGTCTCACCGAAAGCTTCTTTGCGCGAATAGGAGAATGTCATCCTGGTTTTCCCCCTGCCGATCGTTTCGACTTCGCAGCGGCCGTCGTCACCGAGCGTACCGCTTTTCGTCAGACCGGTCACTCTGACTACGTCTGTATCGTATCCGCTCACTCTGATCCCCGAAGCCACCTGCTGTTTCAGATCCGCCAGCGTGTCCGAGTCAAGATAGGAATACGATGAAGGAAGCGTGACATCGGCGGCAAGTTCATATTTGCTGCCTACTTTATTTTTTGTTCCCGCGACCAGCGTCTTGTCTATGCTGATGCCGGGACTTCCTTCCAGCTGCACCTCTATCGCGTAAATATATTTTCCGCTCGTCTGGACATTATAACCCAGGCTCATGTCACCGGAGAGACTTTTCTGCCCGTATATCAGCCGGTATCTGTACTTTGAGGGCAAGGAATCCTTCGTATAGGTTCTGTATGATCCTTCTTTTTGTACTCTCAGCGCTTCTTCTCTGCTGAAATCGGTGCAGTTTATGGCAATGATGGCAGGAATGCTCTGCGCGCCGCTGCTGTAGCTTTTTTCCAGAGATGAAAGCTGTCCGCCTGCCGGCATCTTCTCTGCCAGAGCCGGATAAAAATATCGCTCCGCGAGTATCCCGTCGGAAAAAGTCGTGGTAGATTCGCCGTAATCATCTTCTGTCGACATGTGGAAATACTTCACGGAATCGCGGTCTATATTACTGCTGTCAAGCAGATCTTCCAGCTTCACGCCCCAGGCGTAGCACACTCTGACGAAATTGCCTGTGTCCATTCCCGAATATGTCAGGACATCGGGCATCGCCAGGCTGCACATGTCGTCATAGGAAAAAGTTTTCACAGTATGATAAGGACCGCCGTAGAACCCGGCTTTAATAGTCAGAGTGTCCGCGGCGTGCACGTTAGCGGCAAAAGCGCCTCTCATAACGAGAGCCGCTGCCGCTGCGATTATTATCATTGTTATCTTCTTCCTCTTCATGCCCGTAATGGTCCGGTACTATTTCAGCACCGGATATCCTCCGTTGCTTCCTGCCGTATCCGTTCTGAACGCGCCGCCCAGCAGCGCCGCGAAAGTTTCTGTCTTCATCTCATCCGCGGTCTTTCTGATCCCGCAGTATTTCTCCTCCGCAGATGCATCTGACGCCGAAGCGATCGTGTCAAGCGAATAGGTGTTGGTCACTTTGGCCGCCGGATCCTGTCTGCCCGCTACCGGATACCAGTCCTCGTATCCCGCGCGCAGCATCCCTGTTGTATAGCAGTTCGTTATCGACGAATAATTGTTCTGGAATCCCGTGATCCCGCCGTACCATCTGCTGTCAGTCCCGGCATACGGTCCGATCTCGCCCGTGTTGTAACAGTCTGTTATCGTACCCGTCTCGTAAGCGGTATTGTTGTTGCCGTTCCTGCCCGCGATGCCGCCGTAGCCGTTGCCGTAGCCCCCGCCGCTGCCGTTGCCGCGCTTCGAAGATGTCGAGAACGTCGTATATACGCCCGCAGTGTTGCCGCATCTGCTGATCGCACCGGCGTTTTCTCCGGCAATGCCGCCGATCCTTCGCTCGCCCGTTATCATTCCTTTATTCGTACAGGCTGTAATAATGCCTTTCGCACCGCTGACAGTTGCCTGCCTGTCCTTCGTGCCGTCATACCATACATACCGGCCGCTCGTATTGAACCCCGCGATGCCGCCGATATTCACGGCACAGACAGTCCTGGACGAAGTTCCTGCTTTGACTTTAACATATGAAGTCACGTTCCTGACCGTACCGGCATTGAAACCGACGACTCCGCCGATATAACCGGCATCCTTTGCCGGTGTGCATGTAACGCTGCCCTTTAACGTGAATGACTTTACCGTTCCGAGATTATATCCGAACAGGCCGCAGTATCCTGTCTTCACGGAAATATGAAGTCCGCTGATAATTTTATTGTTTCCGTTGAAATTTCCCCGGAATTTATATTTTGCGCTTCCGCTGCCGTTGTCTTTGCCGCCGATCGGCGTCCACGCTCTGCTCTTCAGATCGATGTTCCGCGTCACTCGGAAATATTTACCTTTGTATGTCGTTCCTTTATTGACCTTCGCCGCCAGATGATAAAGATCCGCCGCAGAAGAAATCTTATACGGACTGGACGAAGTCCCCCGTCCTTTATAGTAATTATCCGCAGCCATTACATCCGCCGAAGCGATGATCATGAATGCGCAGAGCATCAGCGCCGCCGCAGCCGTGAGCGTAAAAAAAGTTTTCGTTTTCATTCTTTTTTTCTCAAATATCATCTTCTGCACCTACTTTATCTCCAGAGCAGCCGCTTTTGAACAGCTGCCGTAATTCACAGTACTGCCGGCCTGGACAAAAGCTCTCACTTTATATTTGTATCTCCCGCGTGCGGCTTTATCCGTAAAGGTCAGCTGATCCGCTCCGTTTAACTGCACCAGCCGGAAGTACGGATCACCGTTATCCGAGCGGTATACTGCATATCCGTCGGCATATCTGGCGGCCGTCCATGTAAGCACCGCATTTTCACCTGCGGTCGCCGATACTTTAGGAACGCCGGGCCTGACAATTCTGCCTTTGGAGTCCAGAACAGAGACTGTACGGAAATTATATATCTTTTTCCCGTTTTGGAGAACCAGCATAAGGCGCGAAGTCTGTTTCGGCGAGGCTTTTGTCCCGTCATTATAGTCCCACGCTGCAAAAGCCCCGTTCGCTTCCTCGCCGCTGATCACGGCCTTCACTTTGCCCGACAAATTTTTTATGACAACTTTATTTGCACTGTCAGCAGCGAAATTGGCAATGCCGAGCCGCTTCATGAGCTGACTGAGAGGCACGCCGGTCAGATTGCCGTCCGTCCAGCGCCCGAGCCTGGCAATATCAATAAAGTATAGTTTTTTCCCGCTGTTGTTCGCCGTGCCTGCGACCGTTTTCTGTGTCCCGACGATAATATTATCCACACCGCCTATGAATCTGCAGTTGGTATCTTCCTCCGGTGTCTTCTGCCCGTACATGAACACATTAGTCTCGTCAGAAACAAGCGCGGCAGAAGAAGGAACAGTTCCCTTTTCCGAAGTGAATTTTACTCCGCAGGTCGTCTTATAGAACGCTATCAGCGGCAGCACGCTGCCCGTCTTCACTGATGTACCCGGTGCAAAATAATATCTCTGAGAAAAGATATAAGGTTTGTCAAAAGTAAACGCGTAGCTGTCTGAACCTTCAACTTTCATTTTGACGACGCTGCCGGTTTTCACGCCCAGATTTGCGAGCATGGTCTTAATATCTATTCCCGAGGCAATGCTGTAATAATATATCGGGTCGCTGTTTATGTGGTGATCATAGGATGAAAACACTCTGCTGTCCGTCCAGCAGTCTCCAAGGCCCGCCTCTGCCGTATTCTTCGAGGCTTTCATCTGCTTTTCACCGTCAAGAGTTATATACACGAAATCCTTGCTGAATCCACTGCCCTTCGTGATCCCCTGTCCGTCAACCAGAATGCCGAGATCGTCGTGTGTATCAGAGATCTCCGCCTCAGCGGAAAAAGGATATAAAGCACATACGGAAAGTACAAGCGCCGCTGCCATAAGAAGCGGCAGAATGACCTTTCGTTTCATCAGACCTTCACCTTCTTTATCGCTGAATATTTCCCATAAACTTTTTGCCCGTCGATCATCTTATATGCTCTGACTTTTACCTTGTACGTTTTCCCTTTCTTAAGGCCGCTCACTGTCTTTGACAGACCGGCAGCGGAAATCTTTCTGCTGCCGCAGCTGATCTGATACCCCGCGGCTCCGCTCACCTTTTTCCATCTGACAACAGCACGGCCGGACGATTTCTTTCCAGCCGAAACAAGAGACGGCTTGGCGATCGTCCTGATATTTTTCGAGGTGCCGGTAACCTTGCCGTCCGCATCTATAAATGATATGGTCCGGAAATTTTCCAGGACTGTATCATCCCGGACGCTGCCCGGCATGTAAAGCATGAACTGCGTATTCTGGGAGGAGGATGCAGTTTTGCCGTCGCTGTATCCCCAGGCCGCAAAACACTTCGCAGCATCCGCTTTCTTCACAGTCCTTATTTCGGAGCCGTCGGCTGAAATGAACGCGGCTCTCGCTGCGCCGGCGCTGTTCATCACCGATGTCAGTCCCATTTTACTGATGACAGCCGTCAGCGGCACGCCTTCCGGATGATCGGTGACTACTGCTGTCCCGTCGCTGTAACTGTATGATGTTCTGTATATCCCCAGCTCCATCAGATCGTTCACGCGCAGTATCCCCGTAATATTGCCGGAAGTCACCCTGTCGGTGAACGAACCGATATTCAGTATTACTGCGTCGACATGCTTCGCGAAAAGACAGTTGTTGCTTTCGTCAGATGTTTTCTGCCCGAAAATGAACACTTCATCTCCGGCCGCAAGTTTTTCCGGCGCCGCAGGGAGTGATGTTCCCACCGAGGTGCCGGATGAAGTCTCCGATTTATACATGGCTATGACCGGATATCTTATACCGCCCTGTCCTGACGATCCCGGAGGATAGTAATACCGCCCGCTGAAAACGTGATCGGCTATCGTTCCCGGGTAATTATCGGATGTCGAATAATACAGAGATCTGACTTTGGCGGTATCGGTACCGAGTGCTGACAGCATCGCCCGCAGATCCAGGCCTTCGACTCTCGTGTAATGGTAATGGCCCGTACCGTGTGGATCATGCGAAGAATAAACGGTATCGCCCAGCCAGAAGCTGCCCGTCCCGTATCCCGAGGTGCTCCTGCTGTCTTTTATACCTGCGATCTGCGCTTTTGTCAGATAAAAAATATTGCCGAGAAATCCCTTCTGACCGCTCAGCGGATTTCCTGTGATCACCAGTCCCATCGTTTCCGCCGGTGCAAGCGAATCGAGATCAGTACCGTTGGCAGACGGATCTCCGCCGGCCGCAAAAACATCCATGCTTCCGCACGCCAGCATAACGACCGCGACAGCCACCGCCATTACTGCCGATATTATTTTCTTCATCCTCATTGTGTCACCCATGTCTTAATTCTCATTTTCCTATAAACCCCAATAGCCGATGTCATCATCGGCTATTGGAATTCGTATCAAATAAATGATACTGTTATTTTAATCAGCTGTTTTTGTTACAGTGATCGATTTAACATTCGTTATGACTGTCGGCGTCTTGCCTGATACAGCAGTATAATCCGCATCGCCGTCACTCGCTTCAACTTTCGCTGTAGATGTATCGATGAGTTCTGAATACGTGTAGTTCACAGTCTTTCTGTTGTAATCGGCAATGTTTGTCGATCTCTTGGACTGCGTCTGGCTGAACGCCACGAAATAATTGCCGATCGTGGAGGTGATATCAGTCTTCGTGCCGTCTTTGTTCACGATGTATACTGACTCGCCCGTTCCGGCTGTCACGATATCCTTCAGCCATTTTCCGTTATATCTGATATACATCGGCTTGTCATAGCCCCAGTATTTATTAGGGCTGGCCGTCGGCTGCGTCGGGATCGTAACGCTGTTCTTCGAAAGATCGGAACGCACATATTTTGTTGTCTTGCCGTTGACGACTGTATTGAAGAAATTGTTTTCAGTCCAGTAAAATTTGACTGTCTTCTTCGCGTAATCCGCCGAGCCTGTGACTACGGTCGATGTTCCGTTCCAGTGGTTTCTCTTCTTAGTGTTCTTTGTCTTGGAGACTTTCGCATACTCCATAGTGTATTTGCTCGGTCTCGCGGCCCACTTCATCCCTGCAGGAATGCCGGCCACTTCTTTATCCTCATTGATCTTCTCGGATGTGTTCTTATCACTGTAGAACTGCTCGGTATATCCCGATTTGCCTGTCAGTGTCGTACCCGATTTACTGATGACCACGCCCATGAAATTCTTCAGTACGGAAGAGTTCGCTGAATTTGTCTGTCTGTAAGCTCTGAGGAGAGAAGGTTCTACATATGTCGTGAAGTTGTTGTACTTCGTATCGTTGACATTGTTGGCATCAGGCGTATCATATGTCATTTTGCCCTGATATCCGATGATAGTCTCCGCGGCAATTCCTGCGCCCGAACCGTTGCCGTTTCCGTTAGCATCCGTCAGTCCGGCAACAGTATCCTTGTATGAATCTGTCGTCGCATGGAAAGCATCTTCCTCAGCATACTGGATGATCCAGCTGCTCTTTATCTTTACGCCGCTGAGCCTCTTCAGCATGCTCGAAAGCTTAGCGCCCTTTACGCTTATCGTCTCACCTTCGCCGTGATTGCCGTAATGATACGATACTGTATTTTTGTAAGCTTTCAGCTGGGCCAGCGTGTAGTAATACACCTTGTCCTTTGAATATGTGATTTTGCCGTCGTTGTTTACATCGACAGCAATGTAGAATACCGCATTCTTAATACTCTGTCCGCTCTTGTACGGAGCTTTCTTCGATGCGGCGTTCGCGTTCCCCGCAGGAACGAAAACAAAGCAGGTGAAGACCATCATAACTGAAAGTATGACTGCCGCTGCTTTGTTTCTGCTGGTATAAATATTCTGCATGTCTCTTTCGCGCAGCCGGTTACTGCTGCGCACTCTCCTTTCATAACACTAAACTCATCGCTGATGTTTTAATATTATCAAAAGAGCGGGGCCTTTTATGTTGCTTCGGCAACACTATTGCAATTTTTTTATTATTTGATTTTCTTGGGCGCCGACCAGGCGGAATACGATCTCACGCCGCCCGTCTTCCGGTACGCCCTGACTCTGACATAGCGGGCCGTCTTTTTCAGGCCCTTCAAGGTGCAGGATGATTTAGCCGCGCCGCTGACTGTTGCGGCCTTATTCGTTCCGGCCTTTTTCACCGAACAGCTGATCTGATACCCGGACGCTCCGCTCACACGGTTCCACTTCACATATACAGAGGCGCCGCTTTTCCTTTTTGCTTTTGTGACCGCCGGGCTGTTCAGAGATATCCTGATGCTTTTTACGCCCCTGACGACCGACTCTTTTGCGGAAGTCCCCGGGCACAGCAGAATAATATCCGACCCGGCGTTCGCGAGAGCGTTTCCGTCTGCGGATGCCTCATACGCGACAAAATATTTTTCGGCGTCTCCGCTGTCCAGGGAAACTGTTTTCCCGTCCGCCGTCTTTGCCGTCACGGTCCTTTCATCCGAGGATATCGCATAATAATCGAACAGCCTGTCCAGCGTCACTCCTGAGGCAGTAATATTCACGCTGCCGCTGTCCGAAACATACGTACAGACCGCCTGCTGACGCCCTATGTTCCCCTTGCTCAGAGATCCCGACACGATATCCGCCATCGTCATATTGGCCGAAACTCCTGTATTGTCCACGGCCAGCACGGTCTTTGCTTTGCCGAACGTGATGTTTTTGATAAACCTGCCCATATACTGCGCATTGTAATCTCCGGAGCTTTCCTGACCGACCATCAGTACCGGGACATCAAGCGGGTCTCCCGCATTGTGAGTCCCGAAAGAGTCCAGATATTTTCCGGAGAGCCCGATCGCCGGATCTACCGCCGTCCCCGCAGTGTCCGTCTCCGACGAATAACAGTAACGTGTTTTCCAGATCGTGCCGAGCGTGTTCGAATATCCGTCCGCCGCAATACAGCTCACTGCGGTCCCCGCTGAAGCTCCCGCATCGACGCCGAGGGAATCCGCCGCGGCTCTCAGAGAAAATCCTCTCGTGACTGTCTGCAGCGCCCATTCGTCGTTTCTTCTTTTGGCGCTGTAAGTCGTTCCGCCCGCGTATGAATCATACTTTTCAGAACTGAAAAATTTATCCGCGGATGCCTCATCCGTAATACTGTCGAGGTCCGCCTGTGTCAGCAGCGTGAAATCCCGGTTGGATCCGCTGCGGCCCCTGCCGCTCTTCACCGCACTGCCGTCCATCACCATTACTGCCTCGCCGTCAGGATGCGCCGTCACGGTCATCGCTGCGCCGTCCGCCAATACGCTTGCCGGAAATGCCAGCGGTGTCAGCGTAACAGCCGCCGCCAGCGCCAGCGCGCAGCATAAAGTTTTTCTGATCGTTTTTTTCATGACATTACCCTCCCGGACGCACGCATATGCAGACAGTGCGCACTATAATAATTTGAAATAATCGCCTTTGAAATCTATCAGCCCCTCGCGCCGCATCTCGCTGAGTTCGTGCGACAGGGAGCTTCTGTTGACGCAGAGGAACTGCGCCAGCTGCTCCTGCGTCATGCGTATGTGGAATTCTTCTTTGCCGGTTTTTTCGGCGCGTATCAGCAGGAATGTCAGGACCCTATCTCTAATGCTCTGCTTCGATACGATATTCACCTTGTAGGCCTTTTTGATGTTTTCATTGGCCAGCATCTGTATGATATTCATCAGTATGTCGTCGCGAAATGAGCATGACAGCAGATCGTCCGCGGATATCTCAAGCAGCACAGGTGCTTCTTCGCCGGCTATCAGCGTCCAGGGAGCGATCCTCGTCGTCGACCCGACAGTATCGAGGCCGATAAAATCGTTGCTCTCATAATTTTCCACGAGGTGTATCCCGCCCTCGATGTGGAATTTTTCTCCCCGGACTATGCCCGAATATACGTAATAAAACACGTTTTGTATCTCGCCCTGGCGGACGATACTGGCGCCCGCGGCAGGTCTGAAAACGCGCATATGGACTTCGTCGAAAATAGCGGCACACTGCTTTTCTGACAGTCCCCTGAACAAATGCGTATCAGGAAGTTTTTTGATGTACCCGGCATATTTCTCATCCATGGCTGTTTCTTTTCTCCGCTCTTATGCGTATGACCTGCGCGGCGATGCTGACCGCTATCTCCTCCGGCGATTCGGCGCTGATGTCGTCGCCTATCGGTGCATAAACAGTATCATCCGCTGCGGCCTGTATGCCTTCCCATTCCAGCAGCGCAAAAACATTGGCTGTTTTTCGGCGGCTGCCCAGAAGACCTATATACGCGTGCTGATGCTTCAGCGCTTCTCTGAGTATATCGCAGTTGCTCATCTGGGAATATGAGAGGATGAAGATATAGCTGTTCTCATCCATTTCTCTCTCCCGGAAGATATCGGTGAATGATCTCACCGCGATCACGTCCGAGGCATAGGGGAATTTTTCGCTCGAGGCGAACTCCGCGCGGTCATCGATCATTACTGTATCGAACCCCACATACCGCAGGACCGGCTCCAGCGCCGCGCCGACATACCCGCACCCGAAAATATACGCCGCAGAGGACGGCTCCGATATTTCCCTGAAATCTTCCGGATGTTCTTTGCTGTAATGCCTGATCATGATATCCGCAGTGCCGCAGTCGCAGTCGTCTCCTCCGTCTATCTGCGATGTAATGCCGATGGTATGCAAATGCCCTTCCGTATCCCGGTCGAAAGCTCCGCGGCAGATATCCGTGACCTCCGCCTCTATGCGCCCGCCGCCGACAGTGCCGAGTTTCCGGCCGTCCTCCGCCAGCACCATAAGCGAACCCCGGTGCCGGGGCGTCGATCCGGTAGTACTGATTATTTCGGCAGTTACGATATCGTTCCCCTCCAGGAGGATCTGCCTTGCTGCATCGATTATTTTCTCAGGCATAATAATTTCGCTCCATCCATGTGCATCATCTTATTGCAAAATATATCATAGAATCCGCAGTTATGCAAAAACAGCCGTGACTGCAGATCACGACTGTTTTCATCTTCACCATGCCGAAACAGGTATTACCTTCCAGTGGACCGCTATTTCAGCAGCTCGTTCAGATCATCCTGGCAGAGGAGCCTGATGCCCTGCGACGACAAGGCCTTGACGGCCGCGTCGTTGTTATTGACGCGCAGTATCATGTACGCCGCGTCCTTTTTGTGCGCCAGGAATGTGTATGTGTATTCGAGGTTTATATTCTGCTCGGCCAGAATGTCCAGGATCCTGACGAGACTTCCGGCCTGATCCTGCACCTCCGCGGCGAGCACAGCCGTTACCGTAAACACATATTCCTCTTCCTTGAGAGCTTCCGAAAGCTTATACGGATCATCGACGATTATTCTGACGACGCCGAATTCCGGAGCCTCCGCGAGTGAAAGCGCACGCATGTTGATCCCGTTCTTCCGGATCACTTTCGCCAGCTCAGCCAGCCTGCCCGGTTTGTTTTCCACAAAAACCGATATTTGTTTTACATCCATGAATTCACCTGCTTTCCTCTAATAAAGTTTGCGCTTGTCAATGACGCGCTTCGCTTTGCCTTCGCTTCTCTCGATGCTCTTCGGAGAAACGAGATGCACATCCACATATATCCCCAGCATCGACTTGAGCGCGCTGATCAGCTTAGTCTCTCTTGCGGAGACTTCGCTCAGAGCATCCGAGAACATTTCCTTCGTCATCTCGACATCGAGTTCGAGTTTGTCGCTGTTCTTTTCACGCGTGATCACGATCTGATAATTTGCCGGATAACCCTGGTTCATGAGGACGGCTTCGATCTGCGACGGGAATACATTGACGCCCTTCACGATCATCATGTCGTCGCTTCTGCCCATAGGCTTTGTCATCTTGACGAATGTTCTGCCGCACGAACATTTTTCGTGACTCAGCACGCAGATGTCTTTGGTGCGGTAACGCAGGAGCGGAAACGCTTCCTTGGTAATGCTCGTGAAGACGAGTTCGCCTTTTTCTCCGTCGGGAAGTGTCTCGCCCGTTTCCGGATTGATGACCTCGGCGATGAAATGGTCTTCGTTGATATGCATTCCGTTCTGCTCCTCGCATTCGAACGCCACTCCCGGACCGCTGATCTCAGTGAGTCCGTATATATCGAACGCTCTGATGCCGAGCTGTTCTTCTATATCTCTTCTCATCTCTTCGCTCCACGCCTCGGCTCCGAAAATGCCGGAACGCAGTTTGATCTTATCTTTCAGGCCTCTTTCATTTATGCTTTCCGCCAGGAACGCCGCATATGACGGCGTGCAGCAGAGGAACGTCGACTGGAGATCGCACATAAACTGCAGCTGCCTGTCTGTATTGCCCGACGACATCGGCAATGTCAGCGCGCCGACTTTATGACTTCCGCCGTGCAGTCCCAGTCCGCCGGTGAACAGGCCGTATCCGTAGCAGACCTGAACGATATCTTCTTTCGAACCGCCGGCGGCCACGATCGCCCGCGCACAGCAGTCTTCCCAGAGGTCGACGTCATTCTGTGTATAACAGGCAACCACGCGCCTGCCCGTCGTTCCGCTGGTCGAATGGATCCTGACACAGTCGCTCAGAGGCACTGCCAGCATTCCGTACGGATATGTATTGCGCAGATCCTCCTTGGTCAGAAACGGCAGAAGATGCAGATCGTCAGTCGATCTGATATCTCCCGGCTCTATTCCCGCCGTCTGCATTTTCTCGCGGTAATAATCTACATTCTCGTATACTCTTTTCACAGTCTTTGCGAGATGCTCATCCTGCCACGCCTTGATTTGCTCTCTTGATGCACATTCTTTGGCAGAATCATAATAATTTCCCATTTGTTTTGTGTTCCTTTCATAAATAATAGGAACAGTATAACTTTATTCTGATAAAGTGTAAACAGGCTGAACCAATTTAATGTTAAAAAAACTGCTTTTTTCAGGCAGCCGTCTGCATGATCGTGCTGCCGTCCTTGCTCGGACGGGATAATTTTAGAATATGCGTCTATATTTTTCGGAGCATATGCTCATTATTTGTGGTATACTGGTTATATGCTGTTACAGCATACGGAAAGTTTCAATGAAAGGAGAAACATCATGCCAGCTACAATTGAATTAATGAACGCAAGGTCCGACCGGAACGTTTCCGATCCCAATGAGCCGAACGAAGTAATGCTCAAGGCATTCGCCGACTCGCTTGCCAGAACAGCCATGAGACTGTCCGAAAGAACCGAAATCCCCATCGAGGAAGTTACCGTCGAATTATCGGCCGAAATACCGGTCTTTGATCCTCTGAATGTAATCATACATCCGCCTGCAGGCAAATGGGGCCGTACTCCAAACAATTTCAAGGGCCCGACACTAAATATCCTCAGGCCGGGATTCCACAAACTCAACATCAAGCTTTTCATCAAAAGCAATGAAAACGATCAGCGCATAAAATGGCTCGTCGATCTTCTGACTGAAAACGATCCCGCATGCGACTCAATGTGGGACAGAGTAAAAATGGAAAAGCCTCAGATAATCAGAGTATAAAACATCAATGTTCATCCGCGTACTTCTCGATAGTGCTGTTCCAGGTATCCGCTGTAAGGATGCCTTTGAGCGTTTCTTCGCCGAACAGCAGATCGAGGAGATACCGCGGTGTTTTTTTGCCTATTTCGATCGCGCGGGTGCATCCCATGCAGTAATTTGCGACATTCACACAGGGCATTTTTTCTTCGCGCTGTCTCATTTTTTCATAGACGTCTTCATCAGGCATGTGCCCGAAAAGCTTGTCGCCGCAGCAGATCGTATCCTGACGGATGTGATCGGCTTCAACGATTTTTACGTTCATGCGCTTAAGAAGTATCCTGACTGCATCCTGAGCACGCTTATTGCCGCGCGTCACGCAGGCATCCAGCACTGTCATCTCTTCGCCGTGATAATCCGGATACGGAAAATCCGCACACGAAACTATTACTTCCCACAGCGAGATAGACGCGACGCCCATGAACTGTGTACTGTAAGTCCTGTCGCACCCCGGACACGCATTTATTACTACCGTCCCGAGCGGCAGATGCGGATCATGGTCGCAGCAGGTCGTAAGTTCCGTGATGCTTTCATCTACATGACCGCGCAGATAAGCGAGCGTCTTCGCAGCTAATTCCGGTTTATATAATTTCAGTGCGCACCCCGGCGCAAATACCATGCCCATTTTGAACCTCCGTTTCCGTTCCGTCCCCGGTCCTCGTTCAGACCGCGTAATAACGCCAGATCCCGTTCTCTGCTTTCTTTTTGATTTCCCCGGTCCTGATGAGATGATCGAGATGTGAAAGGCATTCGCCGAGCGCGAACCATTTCTGGACCTTAGGGAATGTCTCCCAGCTGTCAGCGCGTATTTTCCATTTCATTCTGCCCGCGATATCGTACCCGCAGGATCCCGGATCCGCAGAGACTATCGCCAGCGCCTCAGCCAGCCGCTCCGCATGATGTCCGCTCAGCGTATCGATGCGGCCGCGGTAATCTCCCGTCTTCCGGTGGCCCGGCAGTGCAAGCTTAACATCAAAATTCCTGACACGCTGCAGATTCTCCAGATAGGACCCGAGCGAGTCATCCACATACGGCCAGATCGTAATATTAGGTGTGATGTCGAAGAGCACATGATCGCCCGTGAACATTATCTGTTTGTCGCGAATATAGAATATCATGCTCCCCGGAGTATGTCCCTCGGTATAAATCGCTTCCAGGCGGTATTCTCCCACCTCGATGTGATCTCCGTCATTCAGCGCCGTGAACCTGCTGTCGAGGGACTTCATCGCCTGCTGTCTCGACGGATTGGTATTGAACACATCCAGCACCAGTTCGTGCGGCATGCCTTCCTTGGTATAGCGGTCCTCCTGCCATCTGCGCATCTGGCCTCTCATAAAATTCTGCATGTAGGAGCGGTCTTTTTCGCTGATGTATATTTTCCGCTCTTCGCCGGCGACCAGATCAGCCATACCCGAATGATCGGCATGCATATGCGTCAGGAGCACGTTTCTTCTCGCGATATCGGAACCCAGCTTTTTCAGCTCGCCCGTGAGTACGTCAAAGCATTCCTGATTTCTGAATCCTGTATCTATAAGCAGATCTCTGTCTTTGCCCCTGATAAAATAACTGTTGAGTTCCTTCAGCGGATTGCCGGTAAGCGGCACGCCGATCCGGTATATATTATGTGCTATTTCTTCTGTCATCTTTCCTCCGATAACCTGTGCTTAAAGATCCAGGCATTTTTTTATCAGCCCGATAAGCTGCGCTGCATCCACAGGTTTTGCTATATGTGCATTCATACCCGCTTCGAGTGATTCTTCAACATTTTCTTTGAATGCATCAGCAGATACCGCAATTATCTTCACTTGCGCGGCATCAGCTCTGTCCAGCGCCCGTATGGTACGCGCCGCCTCTATGCCGCCCATAACCGGCATGCGGATATCCATCAGGATCACATCAAAATAGCCCGGCTTGCTTTCCGCGAACAGTTCCGTACCGATTTTTCCGTTATCCGCGCACACCGCTTCCATGCCCGAGTTCTCGAGGATGGTCTTCACGATCTCGAGGTTCAGCGCATTGTCTTCGCAGACGAGGACATGCCTGCCCGCCAGGACATTACTGCTGTCGGACGTTCCCGCCGATGCGGCCGGCACGCCGTCAGCGTCCGCTTCTCTGAGCCTTAATCTGACTTTGAATTCAGTGCCTCTGCCTTCACGGCTGTGCACGGATATCTCTCCGCCCATAGCATCAACGATGCTCTTAACTATGGCAAGTCCCATACCGTTTCCCGATGTCTGCGGATCGGCAGGATCCTGCTGCGTGAAAGGTTCAAAAACATGCGGAAGGAATTCAGCTGATATACCGCATCCCGTGTCTGATACAGAAACAACGCATTCCCTGTGTCCGTCCGCATCCTGCTCACAGGTGCAGGCAAACGACACAGTTCCCCCCGCAGGAGTGAATTTGACCGCATTGGACAGGAGATTGAGGAATACTTTCTGCACGCTCAGCCTGTCGGCCATCACAGTGCGGCGGCACGACGGAGCTATCTCTGTTTTCAGCGCCACTCCCTTTGATGACGCCAGTTCGCCTATCGGCCCTGCGAGTTCCTCCAGGACCTCGCCCATATCGTTCGGCGTTTCATGCAGCACGTACTTGCCGTTTTCCACGCGTGATATTATCAGCGTGTCATTCACCAGCTCGTTCAGGATGGAACCCGACTGTTTGATCTTCAGCAGATATTCTTTCACTTTATCAAGGTCATCGCTCCCGAGCGCGAGATCCGTGAATCCCATGATCCCGTTCAGCGGTGTCCTCATATCATGGCTGACCGTTCCGAAAAACTCATGCCTCGCCATGTTCGCCTTTTCCGTGGCTCTGATCTCCGCCTGCTGCAGGTCGAGAACGCGTTCGATCCTGCGCCGTCTGATGATAATGATGATCGCGATGATAGCGAGAACGAGCAGGACAATGGCCGTCGCCGCCAGCATGATTATCGCCCCGGTAGACATCCTGTTGATAGCCGCCGTAATATTCGCCGAGTCTTCCAGCGTATATTCCGTCACCAGCTGATTGATATATCCCGAGTCGGATGCCATCGTCTTATTCGCTATCGAACGCAGGATGTTCCCGTCGGTATCGGGTGCAAATGCGCAGGCGACATCCCAGGTGCCGGAGCCGAAAGCTGATACGACATACTCGGATGAACGGTTGCGGTAAAGTATCCAGGTCGCTCCCGGCTGAGTGCATATAGCTGCATCGGCGCTGCCCGATTTCATGGTCTTAAAAGCTGCTGCGGTATTCCTGCAGACCTTTACTTTTACAGACGAGCCGTTTGCCTGCAGCTCCGCTCTGACTGCGGAAGCATTGCATTCAGGCACGGCCGCGGTACGGACTTTTTTCGTTCCTGTCTTCGTTATCTGCACCATATTCATTTCCAGATAGGAATTGGAAATGATGATATCTTTTCCGGCAGCATCGATAACATTATTTTCAAATTTTCCCACCATGTCCGCGGACCCGTTTTTCAGCGCCCTGCAGGCATCGTCCTTCGAATCGCAGGCGATGCAGCGGAAATCGACCCCGAGCACTTTGGCAAGATGCTCGTAATATTTCGGCAATATGCCTTTCACAGAGGCGTCCGCGGTCACGCTGCTGAACGGCGCGTCGTCCGCCAGCACCGCCACAGTTATCGTTTGATGTTTTGCCAGATATTTTTTCTCCGCGGAAGAGAAGGAAGGTGCGCTGTTCCTCGAAAGAGGGAAATACTTTTCAAACAGGTCGGACGAATACATAGGCGACTGAAGCGAAAGCATGCCCATGGCGCGGTCCAGCTGTTTCTTCAGTCCCGCCTGTTTTCTGTTGAACATAAAATAAAGATTAAGCGAAGGGAATTCCGCTATTTTCTGCGCGCCTTCAATCGTCGATCCGGCCGCGACGGCATCTACTTTGCCCGCGGCAAAAGCGGCGTTCCGCTCCGGCAGGCTGTTGTATTCGATGACATGCGGCGTCAGTCCGTTTGAGACGCACCATGCTTTGTACAGCGCAATGACATTCGATCCCTTCAATATCCCGCAGGTGAGATTTTTCATGGTCGCGGTATCGCCTGCGGCAAACCTGTCGTCATCCGCCCTTGTCTGCACAGCGATGCGCGCAGAGCACATCTTCTGAGCCGAGGCAAGATATGACTTTGTTCGGTCACCTGTCTTTGAAAGTCCGCTGAGCACATCGATCTTCCCGTCCTTCAGCCCCTGAAGCGCATCGTCGAGACTGCCGAACTCCACGAACTTTACCTTCCAGCCCGCATAGCCGGCGATCGTATAGTAATATTCGATGTCATAGCCCGCGTAATTTCCGTCATTATCCTTATGCATAAAATCGCCGTTATAAAAATAACCCGCGCGGACAGTTGTCCGCGAAGTCTGTGTATCGGCGAATGCATCATTACTGTACCCGATGAAAACAGCAAGCAGCGGTATCAGCACCGCAGCGGCAATGACTGCCGCCAGTTTTTTTGCGCCCACTCCCTATGCCCTCCTATAATGTTACTAAATCCTGATAACAATTATAGCACGTACATAATAAAATTGACAGAATCAGCGCCCGGATGATTTTTTCACAAAATCCGCAGGAGTCATGCCTGTGCATTCCCTGAAGTGCTTGTAGAAATTATTCATGTTGTCGTACCCGACCTCTTCACAGGTTTCCTGGATGCTTTTTTCTTCCTCGATAAGCATATCTTTCGCCTTGTCGATGCGCACCTTGTGAAGGTACCTGATAATGCTCGTTCCTGTATATTCCTTGAAAAGACGCGCGATATGATTTGTCGTCATAAAAGTCTCCGCGGCCAGATCGTCAAGAGTTATTTTTTTATTGTAATTGGCATAGATATATTCCAGTATCTGATTGACCGTGTCATTGGAAGTAAAATGCCATCCGACGACGCGCGCGATGGATTCCAGGAACTGATTGCGGTCCACGGGCTTCAGCAGTATGTCTCTGGCCCCGAGCCGCAGCGCCTCCTGCGCGTACGCAAAAGATTCGAAAGCAGTAATGATTATATAGTCGGTATCCGGCTGCGCTTCCATCACCTCGAACCCGTTCATAAGCGGCATCTGAATATCCAGGAAAACGATATTCGGTTTTTCCTTCTTAATGAGACGCACCGCTTCCGCGCCGTTCTCTGCCTCCCCTATGATCTCGATCGGCAGCTTCTCTTTCCCGATAATATACTTGATTATCGTTGCGACCGCGGATTCATCATCCGCAATCAGCGCTTTCAGCATATCAGTCTCCCCCTTCCGCAAACGGCACTGTGACAGAGATCTCAACGCCGCCCTCTTCACGCGCTCTCATGTCCATTGAAAACTCTCCGGCGTAAGCCCCCTGGAACTTTTCGTAGACAAATGACAGTCCGTGTCCGGATTTCGATGACCAGCTTTTTTTAGTCCTGTTGATAGTGACATCATCCGCGGGGATGCCGTTATTCATGATCGTCACAGTCATCTTATCACCCGTATGCAATGCGGATATTTTTATATATTTATCATCATCATATGACATGAATCCGTGTGTAAAAGCGTTCTCGACTATCGGCTGCAGAAAATTGAACGGTACTCTGACGTTCTCGCATCCGTCGGCTATATCATACTCCACATGCAGAGAATCTTCATATCTCAGTCTCTGCAGGTCGAGATACGTCTGCAGATAGGTGATCTCGGATTTAAGACTCACAAGCTGCAGCTCCGTGGAGATCGTGTACCTGAACATATTCGAAAGATCGAGTATAGCCTTGTAAAGCGTCTCCCCATTCCCCTCCAGCGCCATGCCTGCCATACAGTTGAGCGTGTTGAAAAGAAAATGGTGATTGATCTTCAGATCCGTTACCGTATCCTTCATTATCGTGAGATTTTTCTGCAGATCGTTTCTTTCGAGTTCCGTATTCCTCAGGGAAGCTTCCCGATGTTCAAGCGCGCGCCGTGATTCCTCAAATTCGCAGAATCTGATGATGCTTTCGGCGATCTGCAGCTGTATCTTCTGAATGCCTATCTGCGTGCTCACCGGCTGGTCGTAGTAACGGTCCGTAACCGATTTATCTACATCAGACGCATTCATCGAGGTGTAGTAATGCCCTCCGCGTATCAGACCGATCTGCCTCCCGCGGAAAATGACGGGATGATAATTCACGGTCAGGCCGTACGGGCATATGAAGTCGCCGCTGTACGACGATCCGCTTATTTCCCGTTTTATATCTTTATAGCAGGGACAGTCGTCTTCCGCCCCCGTCGGATCACAGTGCTCAAAGCAGACCTGCGGATAATGCTGTCCGCGCATTACCACATAGCCGTTTTCATCGAATATCGTGAACGGCAGCTTGATAGACTCCAGCAGCGGATCGCGGATCGCCTCGACCGCCTGATAGATGCTCACACTGCCGTCCTGATTTTCAGGCTGCGCCAGCTCATCATCGGTATCAACATGGTTGCTCACAAAAGGTATCGGATTTGAGACCAGGAGCTCGTGTATTTCTGTGTCGCCGGTATTGTACTCCTCATGCACGGTATCGGCTTTCATATAAAAGCTCATACCCTTATGAAAAGGATGCGATTCGCCGTTGATGATGTTGATGCCTTCTCCTTCCAGAACGAAAAGAAGCTGTTCATGCCCGTAATGCACATGCGTCGGCTGCGAAGAGCCCGCATTGATCGTTGTGATCCCTATATTCATGGAACTGTCTCTGTCGCCTACTTTGGAAATCTGTCTCCAGTCGATACATCCCCATGCTGTTTTCTCTATCATTTCCCTGCCGCCTTCCGGTCGTATCATCCCCCGCTTTTACGGAAAGCGCCCGGACGAAAACACGCCCGGGCTCTATTCTGTTAAGGTGGGATATTTTTAATCTTCGAGAACGCCTGCCGGATAGAGAGGATGATCCTTGACGATGTCCATGGCATCCTTTTTCACTGCTGCCAGATTTTCTTCATTCTCAGGATCTGCCGCCACTCTGTCGATCAGCTCGACTATTCTCTTTATTTCCGGTTCTTTCAGTCCCCTCTGAGCTGTCGATGTCAGGCCGATACGGATACCGCTCGTGACCATCGGCGATTCAGGATCGTCAGGGATCTGCTGTTTGCTTACTGTGATGCCGGCCTTATCAAGCGCCGTCTGCATCTGTTTTCCTGTTACGCCCTTCGATCTCAGATCTACGACGATCAGGTGGTTGTCCGATGTTCCGCAGACAAGATCAAATCCATGCGCCTTGAGTTCTCCGCACATGTATTTGGAATTCGTCAGAACTCTCTGCATGATCTCTTTGAACTCATCCGAAGCCGCATACTTGAACGACCAGCATTTAGCCGCCATGGTCGTAAGATGCATCGAACCGAGCGATCCCGGGAAAACACCGTGATCAAGCTTTTTGGCGTATTCGGCCTTGCAGAAGACCATGCCTGCTCTTGCGCTGCAGAGCGTTTTTGTTGTCGACGACGATACAAAATCGACATACGGGATAGGGCTCGGGATCAGCCCCGCCGCCACAAGTCCCGCGACATGCGCCATGTCCACCATGGAATAAGCTCCAACATCTTTGGCGATCTGACCGATCTTTTCATAATCGATCAGCCGCGGATATGAACTTGCTCCGGCCAGCAGGAGCTTTGGCCTGAATTCCTGCGCCTGCTTTTCCAGAGCTTCATAATCTATGAGTCCCGTCGCCGGATCAACGCCGTAATGCTGGAAATCATACTGCTTGGACATCCAGTTAGCCTTGCTTCCGTGTGAAAGATGTCCGCCCTGGTCGAGACGCATCGCCAGTACTCTATCGCCCGGATCCAATACGGATGCGTACACGACATAGTTCGCCGTGGTTCCCGAATACGGCTGGATATTCACGTGGTCTGCCTTGAACAGCCTGCAGGCTCTTTCATTGGCCAGAGTTTCCAGCTTATCGGCTACTTCCGAGCCGGCCTGGAATCTCGCTCCCGGATAGCCCTCCAGAGTTTTGTTGGTCCAGATGGATCCCGCCATCTCCATGACCTCGGGAGGAACGGTGCTTTCAGAAGCTATCATTTCGATATTATGTTCCTGCCTGTCGGCCTCTTCCATCGTCAGTTCATATAATTCAGGGTCGGATTCTTTTACATACTTGAGCATTGCTTTATCCTTTCTTGTATAATGATCTTTGATTACTTATCTCTGACTACATTATTGCAATAATCGGACCGCCCTTAAATTATCGTTTTTGACGCTTTTTATACCATTTTCTTCTTTGCTTTATTTTTCTATATATACCTTAGGAAGTCTGAGTCCGAAGCAGGACATGACCTCGTAATTGATGGTCCCCGTCTTCTCAGCGATCTCCTCGGCAGTGATCGAAAGCCTGCCGTCCGTGCCCATGATGATGGCCTCATCGCCGACTTTGACATTCGGGACATCAGTAACGTCTACCATGAACTGATCCATGCAGACATTGCCCGCCACCGGTGCCTTCACTCCGTTTATGATAACGAACGCGTTCGGTGAATAAGGTCTCGGCATGCCGTCCGCATAGCCGATATTTATTGTTGCGATCTTCGACGGACGACGGGAAATATACTTGCGGCCGTAGCCTACAGATGTGCCCGACGGAACATCCTTCACCTTGACGAGATTGGCCTTGACCTGCATGACAGGTTTAATATCAAGATTTTCAGGATGTACTTCGTTCGAAGGATAGCATCCGTAGAGAATGATGCCCGGTCTCGCATAGTCGTAATACGCTTCCGGCACTTCCATGATCGCAGCGCTGTTTGCGAGCGACTTCATCGGCAGATCTATTCCGTTCTCTTTCAGGACTTCTGCAAAATGCTTATATCTTGCCGCCTGCAGCTTTGTAAATGCCAGGTCGATCGAATCCGCGGTCGCGAAATGCGAGAACATACCGTGTATTTTAAGAGCAGGAAGAGCTGTGATTTTCTTTATATCTTCGGCTGAGGCTTCCGCTTCTTCCGCCAGATATCCGATCCGTCCCATGCCCGTGTCCAGCGCGATCATTATTTCCGCAGTCTTGCCCTGCTTCTGTGCGGCATCTGAAAGTGCAGCGGCTGTCTCGCTGCTGTCGCAGGCAGTAATAATGTCATACTTCACGACTTCTTCCGCATACATCGGCGGGTTCAGTCCGAGACATATGATGTTTTCTTTGTATCCGGCTTCGCGAAGCTCAACGCCTTCACCGAGAGTGGCTATAGCGAACGTATCAAAACCGTTGTCCTCGAGAACCTTTGCACATCTGACTGCACCGCATCCGTAGGCATCGGCTTTTATTACTCCTATCAGTTTGACTCCGTCACCGACCTTGGCTTTTATGCTCCTGACATTGTGTTCAAGATTGGCCAGGTTCACTTCTACCCATGATGGTCTCAACGCTTCCTTATACATTTAAATATCCTTCTTTCTCTTTTTCCGGAACCAGCATACCCCCTGTTGCCCAGATGACATGTGTGCTGTTTTCCATTAAGTCAGTAAGTTTATATTTATTTATGTACCCCTTCATTTCCTCTGAAGACAGTCTTGCCGGCCCTGCGAATCCCGCACATGCCGACGGTTCGAGGAATATTTGTTCTTTATCATAACACTCATGCAGATATTTGAACAGAGTTTTATCATTCAATGTTATACATCCAGAAAGTTCTGACTTCATAATATCACAAGCCACGCTGGATGCCCTGCCTACCGCCAGTCCGTCTGCCTGAGTATCCGTACTTTTCAGACCGTATTCATCAATAGAAACATCATGCCCTCTTCCCGATGCCATCGCGATCGTAAAGCACGGCGCATCGAGCGGCTCCACAAAAAATACGTGTACGTTTTTCCCGAACAATGTCCGGAGTCCGAAGGTTATGCCTCCCGGGGCGCCGCCGACGCCGCATGGTATATACACAAACAGCGGATGACTGTCATCGACGGTGATGCCCTGCTCTCTGAACTGCGGGACCAGACGCCTGGCCGCCACGCTGTAGCCGAGAAACAGATCCAGCGAATTTTCGTCATCGACGAAATAGCTCGACGGATCCTCATCCGAGAGCTTTCTGCCGTTCGCCACCGCCGTTCCGTAATCGGACTCATACTCCATTACAGTAACACCTTTGCTGCGCAGCAGATCTTTTTTCCACTGCTTGGCATCAGCAGACATATGCACGATAACCCGGTAGCCGATCTTCGCGCTCATAATGCCTATTGACAGTCCCAGATTGCCGGTGGACCCGACCTGAACTTTGTAGTTCTCGAAAAAATCCCTCTTATCGGCAAGTACCGCATAATCGTCATTTGCCGACAATAATCCGTTTTCCAGCGCCAGAGTTTCAGTATGTTTCAGCACTTCATATATGCCGCCGCGCGCCTTGACCGAACCGGCGATCGCCAGGTGCGCATCGTCTTTGAGGAACGAATGCGCGGGAAGGCCGCTCATTTTTTTCAGAGGCAGGAGTTCCGACTCTATCAGTCCTCCCCTGGCAGCAGTCTCCGGAAATGCCTTCATGATAAACGGCGCGAATCTCTGGAGCCGCTCCTCGGCGTCCAGTATCTCGTCCCTGCCTATCGAGTAATGCTTTTTTCCGTCGAGGCCGGGGTTTATCCATACGACTTCCTGTCTGTTTTTTATTTCATCAAGTATCATTGCGCTCCTCACTGTTTAATATGCAGATACCGGATGGCAATATGCCATCCGGTACCGCTGATAGAATAATGCCTTATTTCTTGGTGATACTGTCGTATCCGAGAGCAGGATTTTCGTAATCACCGCGGGCTTTTTTCCTCGCGACGAACGATGTCCAGATCCCCTCTTTATCCTCGAGGCCTACCGTTGCCGGATCATATATAGGATCGAGACCGGCCTTCTTCTGCTTGTCAAAGTCCTTGAGAAGCCTGAAGAATACAGGTGACAATATAGCTATACCGATAAGGTTCGCCCAGGCCATGAGTCCTGCGCCTGTGTCGCCCATCGACCAGATGACCTGACCGTTTACGAGAACGCCGAGGAAATTAGCAAATAAGTATACTACCTGGAATATCCTGGTAGCAACCTTGCTGCCTTTTGTCAGATATCTCAGATTTGCTTCTGCCTGATAGTAATATGCCATCAATGTCGTGAATACGAATATCGCGATCAGTATCGACAGCAGGCAGTTTCCGAATGCTCCTCCGAAATTATTCTGCATAGCATCCTGCATGTAGCTTACGCCGTATTCAACGCCCGGCAGTCCTGTTTTGATGAGAACTGTTCCGTCAGCATTGGCAGAAACGTTGTACATTCCTGTAACCATAAGGGAAATGCCTGTGATCGTGCAGACCAGAAGCGTATCGATATATACGGAAAGTCCCTGGATCAGACCCTGCTTAACCGGATGTGTTGTCTCAGCTGCCGATGATACGATCGGGCCTGAACCCTGTCCTGCTTCATTGGAGAAGAGGCCTCTCTTCACGCCCCATCCGATCATAGCTCCGATAATTGATTTGTACATTGCATTCTGTCCGAACGCCGCTGTGAACATATCCACGATAGCGGATCCCAGATTGCCTATGTTCATGAACAGTATCACGAGTCCGCAGACCAGATACAGTATGCACATGAACGGTGCCAGCAGCTCAGCTACTTTGCCTATTCTCTGAATGCCGCCCATTATCGATATTCCGAGAAGAATGAAGATGATGATTCCTGTTGCAACGAACGGAAGACCGAATGAACTCTGGATCGCGACTGCTGTGGAATGTGTCTGTACCGCAGGCATGAGCAGCCCCGGCCCCATGATCGCCGCGATAGCGAATATTACTGCCAGCCATTTAGCATGAAGACCTTTTTCGATATAATATGCAGGTCCTCCTATGAGCTCTCCGTTAGACCTCTCTTTGTAAGCCTGACCTAAGGAAGACTCCACCGTCGCGCTGGCCGCTCCGACGAGTGCGGTGATCTGCATCCAGACGATAGCGCCCGGGCCTCCGAAAAACAGTGCCGTACCGACACCGGCGATATTGCCCATTCCTATCCTGGCGCCTACTGTTGTAGCAAAAGCCTGGAAAGGTGTAAGGCCGTTTTCTTTTGACTCTTCATTTTTTTCACCGATCAGTCTGCACATTTCGATGAAATACCGGAACTGTACGCCTTTGGAACGGATCGTGAAATAGATGCCGACTGCCAGAAGGAGTACTACAAGAGCCATACTCCAGATTACGTTGTTGACCGAGTTAATAACAGTATTAAAAACCTCCATAAACAACTCCTTTCATAATAGTATAATAACAAATGCCGGAAGGTTTTGAACTTTCCAAACTCACTATACTATTATTTCAGAATTGTTTTGATGACCTATCTTGACCTTGTTTTGACCATTTTTGATTTAAAGTCCAAGTATTCCGGGCACACATATCGCCCGTTTTTCTCTGTTTTCCCTTTGATATCGATTGCCTCTGTAGGACATCTGTGAATGCAGGAGAAACACTGGATGCAGTTCGTGCCGAATACCGGCCGCCCTCTTTCGATAGTGATATTATTGACCGGGCAGTTCGACTCACACTGCCCGCAGGAAATGCAGTCAGTTTCGGAAATAATGAAATCGACCTTATTTTTGAATTTATTGAAAGCTCTGTTGACCGGGCCGGACTTGAAAGCATTTTTCATTCCGCCGGACGGACATGTTATCATTTCGCCCGCGGCAATATGCGCCGCGATCTCTTTGAGGACAGGCACCGCGGCCTTCAGTATCTGTTCAGCTGCGTTTTCCGCAGGCATCTTATCATGTACAACATAGTTGCCCGGCATGCGCACTCCGCAGAAGCCTTTGAAGGCAAACCATCTTTTCTCACAGAGCTTCCTGCAGTATTTTTCGCAGGCGCCGAAATCGCTCGCCATCGTGACGACAAAATATATATCGCGGTCGCCGCTGAATTTTATTTTCCTGATCTGCTCCTCGACGACACACGGCAGGCGCCACGCGTACACAGGCGATACGATAACTATCGGCCGGTCCGACTCCACCGTCACCGACTCGCCTTTCTTCATTACTTCATTCAGAGATATCGTCTGTTCATGCAATTCTTCCGCCAGCACATCGGCAGCGAATTTGCTGTTGCCCGTACCTGTAAAGTACAAAATCATTTGCTTTCCTCCATCAGCGCAGCAGTTTCAATACACGGCAATTATATCACATAATAATTCCATCCGCGATATCATAATAAAGTAAACCAACACAAAAACCGCCGCATAAAATACGGCAGTTTTGTGATAATCTATCCGGGTTTATCAGACGTTTTCTCTGGCGTCATTCAGAAGTTTATCGATATTGATGTTGAAACGTTTTATTCTGTACTGAAGGCTCTGACGGCTCATCTGCATGACTTTGGCAGACTGCGTTATATTGCCCTCATTTGCAGCGAGAACACTGCAAATTGTTTTATATTCTATTTCGTGCATGGTATTGTTGAGCGATCCGGTGTCGTTCGCTAACGGATGACTTTGTGTCTCACCGCGGTTCAGCGATGTCGTCACGACAGGACGGTCATTCGTTTTGCTCATCACCACATGCTCGATCGCTTTCTGCAGGTCACCCGCCGATATTATCATCGGATACGCGATAAGCGTCGCATTGTCTTCAGAAATATTCAGCGCCAGCAGTTTTCCGTAGTAATTGCACTGATGCTCCATCTCCGCCGGTATGAAACAGAGGTCCTGCGTCGTAACGTCGTACTCAGCATTTCCCACTGTAATTCTCATTGTTCCTTCAAGCGGTATCAATATCTGTGGATATTCATGCGAATGTGCACCGTGACACTCATCGAATACATGTACATTTATGTTTGATATCATTGTCCTGCGCCGATCAACGGCCCCTCCCGAATTATCCGCGGGAGCCCGCAACACTACGGACTCCCGACTTGTTATTACTGCTGTTTATGAAACCTGATCGTCATCATCTTCGCCCACTGCCTGTGCAGCCGCAAGTTTTGCGCCGATCTTATGCATCTTTCCGCCGAACCAGATGCCAAGCTTGCTCTGCTTGACTACGAGCGGTTCCTCGCCGTTATCCGGTGCGTTGGCAACATGTTTTTCGTATACATACGAGCCGTCTGCCAGACGCGGACGTCTCTTCATGTATTTGATGAAGCCGAAGAACATTATTATGCCCAGGAAAGCTATAGGCATTCCGCATATTGCTTTGATTACCTTTACTCCTTCGATTCCTCCTGTCGATACGAACACGAGAGCTACTGCGATAAACAATACGCCCCAGTAGATCTTCACGTGTGAAGGAGGTTCTACCGAACTCCTCGCATCAGCGTCATGTATCGACATGCTTGACAACGTGCCGAGCATCGAATTTGCCTGCGTGATCAGAGAGACTGCTATGATGACAAGCATGAAGGCAGTCATGATCCCCGAAAGCGGTATGTGCTGGAATACTGACAATGTCAGTGCTTCTGCTCCCTTTGTCTTATAGATCGCATAGTAGTCGATTCCCTTGTAATACTGGCCGTACAGTACTGTGCCGCCGAATACTGAGAACCATACGAATCCGAACAGTGAAGGCATTGCCCAGTTTACCACGATGAACTCTTTCAGAGTTCTGCCGTAACCCATCTTTACGAAGAAGAGTCCGAGCATCGGCGCATAAGCCATCCAGTCTGTCCACCAGTACATATCCCACCACTGCGGCCAGAATGCTCCGTCCTTGAACGGCGATGTGAATGTCATCGAGGAAACGAATGTCTGTACGAATTCACCCAGCGACTGAGTTGAAAGGTTCAGTGTATATCCTATAGGTCCTACAAGGAATATGAATGCCAGCAGGATGTAATAGAACAATGTGTTCTTGTCTCCCAGCCAGGCGATTCCTCTCCTGAGGCCCGTAAGTCCTGTCAGCATGTATACTACGAAAAGTGCTCCGCCTACGCAGAAATACACAAACATGTTTGCGTCTATTCCTGTCCATAGTTCCACTCCTGCGGAGAGCTGCATGATCCCGTAGCCGAGGCCTCCGGATACTGCTCCTGCCAGTGCGAATGTTGTCAGTACATCTACGAATGAAGCCCATTTTGTATTGACGAAGTTCCTGCCGAAAACAGGCGTGAGCATTGAACTTACTTTATAAGGCATGCCCATGTTGTGGATAGCATATGCCAGAACGAGTCCGAATACTACGCAGCTGGCATACGGGGTGATCGTCCAGTGCATGAATGTCTTGGCCATGCCCCAGATGATAGCCTCATTCGTACCGCCGGTAATGCCCATACCCGGTGCAGGTTCTTTCGAGAACAGCAGCGGTTCAGCTGCGCCCCAGAAGACAACGCCTGCGCCGATACCGGTCGTCAGCGATACTGCGAACCAGTGTCTGTAGCCTATCTTAGGCTGTGCGTTCGGTCCGCCGAGCTTGATCTTGCCAAGAGGCGTAGCCAGAACTACTATCAGGAATACAACGAATGCGAAGAGCAGTAAACTCTCTACCCAGCCCAGGTTCCACATCATCTTGATGTAGAAGTTGTTCAATACCGTTATAAACGGTACCGGATTTCCGAAACCAAGCACTACCATTGTTATAAAAATAGCACCAGGAATCAGAAGAACTGCAGGCCTGAGTCTGTACTTCTTTTGACTATTTTCCATTTTTTTCTCCCATTAACTAACAATCAATCAATTAAATAACACAATCGAATCAAATGACCTTTTCAACATATCTTCTGACTATATCACGGTACCCTTCCATCTGCTCAAGTGTCGGAGGCTCCACTCCCTCAAGCGGGTAGTCTCTGCCTAATTTTGCATATGTAGCTGTACCGAGCTTATGATATCTGAGAAGCTCAGAATGATGGAGATGCTTTAATCCCGAGCAGAATCGGCCGATCGATTCCAGTTCCTGCTCTGAATCATTGACTCCCGGGATCACCGGTGTTCTGACGACAAGGCGGAAATCATCATCAATTTCATTTGTAGATTCTAAATTTTTCAAAATGATTTCGTTGTCTGCGCCTACGTAACGCTTATGCATCTCGCTGCTGAAGATCTTCAGGTCCACATATGCCGTATCGACATAGCGGAGCACCGAGCGCACAGTTTCCCACGGAGCATAAAATGATGTCTCGATCGCAGTATTGATGCATTCGCTGTGAGCGCTGCTCAGTACCGCGCGGGTGAAATCAGGCTGAGCCAGTATCTCCCCGCCGGACATCGTAAGTCCGCCTTTAGAAATGAAAAAGAAATTAGAATCCTTTCTGACTTCTTTCATTACTTCATCTACGGTCATCTCCGTGCCGTAGACGGTTTCAGCCGTCTTTTCGATGTCGAACGACTGACTTTCCGGAGTAGAACACCATTGGCATCTGAGAGGGCATCCTTTAAGAAATACAACCGTGCGAAATCCGTCTCCGTCATGTATCGAAGATCTTTCAATTCTCAATACCATTCCTTTGAGATTGTTATTCTGTGATTCCATTTCCTGCCGCCTCTCTGAATACTAGTTGATATGTCTATTGTCCACATTAATATAATAAGCAAATATCATGCCAATCCGGCCGCCTGAAATGCCAAATATTTTTGCATGCGCAAAAAGATTTAAAATTCAGTAATTGGAACGACTGCATGGTTTTTTGACGTCATTCGATCTGGAAAATTTCGATATTCCCGGATGTTTTTTATACAAAATCTCAGTTTTGCCTGCAAAACATTTTGCATGTGCAAAATTTTTGCGCGCAGAATTTTTGCACCGCCGACATTCTTTGCCCCGTCCGTGATCAGGCTGGCACCATGCAAAAAGCGTCCCCCCGGGATACGCTCCCGGGAAAACGCCTGCTGCATTGTAGGATATTTGTTGTACTTTATCGATATATGGTTTTATGCCCACTGGGCGTATTCTGTACGTCCGATGATCTCGTCCTGAGTCTCCTTGCCGAGTTCTACGAAGAATGCCGTGTAGCCCGCAACTCTGATCAGAAGGT
>JALCRY010000028.1 GCA_022652985.1 Eubacteriaceae bacterium
TCAATCACTTTCCTTTCTTTGCCTCCTCTCAGTGTGATACTGATAGGATAGCATGTCTTGGGTGGAAAGTGACCTAGTTTTCAATGAACCATCTGACCTATATTTAGATTAGCACAAACACTTGAAATGGTATGACTCACACGCTATAATAGTAAAGTCAGAAAAACAGTTCAGAAAGACATGACAATGTGGGGGATTAGCTCAGCTGGGAGAGCGCGTGGTTCGCAATCACGAGGTCACCGGTTCGATCCCGGTATTCTCCACCAACATTAAAGCCGTTGATTTCAACACATTCAGCGGCTTTTTTAGTGCTTTCAGAAGCAGCCATAAAGTTCCGATTTGTTCCCATTTGGACCCTAAAATGTTGTACCTAGTGTTGTACCTTTGTTGACTTTTATCAAGTAAATCATGTTGAATCGTGTAGATATTTCTACACAATAAAAAAACTCCCCGAAACCGATCTGGCTCTGGGGAGGAGTTATCTACTATTTTATTATTGGTTTAATTTGATCAATACTGAAAAAAGGAATTGTAAGTGGCGGTGCTCCAGCTAACGAAGTAATTGTTTTAACATATGCTTGAATGTAAGGAAATAATAATTCATATGAACGTACACGTATAATTTCTTTATCCAATCCATTACTGTTCGTAAAAAAACCTGTAATTGTTATTTCCATGTGCATTGGAGATTTTTGATTTTTTTCAGCATCAGTACATGAAATTAATAATTTCATTTCAGCCACTATTTTATTCGGATCTACAGTTGCTTTTGTTTCGTAATTTAAATTAACAGTAAAATTAGTTTTGTCTTTAAACGAAAACTCACAATCAAATGCAATATTGTTAATCACAACATTCTCTAGCGCTAATTTTTTGTCTTCCATTTTATTCCCTTTCATTGTTCTTGAATGCAGTAGGATTTCATTATATTAGTATCTACCGAAAAAACATTCCCATTAAATCCAAAATCATTCATTTTATATTCAAACATTGATTTCATAGTTGAAACCGTTTCCGTATAGTAATCATGCATCATCTGCTTCACAGAACCAGCTGCATTCATTGCGACTATAGCATTATTTACGTATTGATTTAAACTAATACCTTCACGACCAGCAGCTTGAACAGCTTCTTCGTGAACTGTTTTACCAACTCTAACAACAAATTTCCCGCTATATTCGTTTTCTTTTTTACAAGTCACATCAGGAATATCCATTCCGTATTCGTTAGCCGCATTTAACCATTCTTCTTCATTTTCTTTTAATTCTGCTATAGCTTCATCGACAGTTTCCCCTTGTCCAACACATCCCTTTAAATCTTCGCTTTTCGCAATCCAAAAACAATGGTCTTCATTTTCTGTTTTATATACATTAAATCCATATTTCATTGTCCTTCCTCCTTGATACGATCAAACAAATCCTTTAGCTCTTTTATATATGCTTCTTTAACATGGTTTCCATGTACTGGTATTGGAATAATTACACCAAATTTTTTGTAAACTATAAGAATTGGATGATTTCCACCTTTCTTTGTTATGCAGCCATAATGTTTTGCTATTTTTATAATTTCATCATATCGCATATCATTTGGGATTGGTTTACGATATAATTTCTCAATAAGCGTCTCTATTCTGCTCAAAATGTTCTCCCAATTAGTAGTACTATATGTGGTACTACTAATAATATACCTTTAATTATCATATGTAAACAATTTCGTGCAAAAAACGTCCCCGGACCGTGAGCGATCCAAGAATATCTTATTCTATACTAAGAACTGTCGGAAGCTTTTTCGCCAGCAACGACTGATCAGCAAACAGCGCGAACGTGGAACAATCCGCCCAGCGATTGTAGCGAAGCTATAGAACTGCAGACAGCTTTTACGCTAGCAGTAGACACCTTTCGGCTCAAGCCGGGGTGTCCTTGCATAGGACCTTCCTTACACTCTCTTGCTCGTGTGGATAGCTCCGTAAGGGACGCCCGAGAACAAAGCGATTGGCAAGCGGCCCGAACGTGAGACAGGCCATTGCAATTCCAACGATTGTAAGGCTTTTTACCATGTAGGAAACTTGGTGTCAATCTGTGGATTGCCCCGATTTTGTCCAACTTCAACATATCCATGTTGTTCCTATTTAACAATATTTCTCTTAATTACTTAGTTCTCTCAAGTTTCTCAAAATAATGCGCCGGCAAACATGATAAGCACACATACAGGTAACATAGATTACTTGGTTCATCATGTTCTATACAGCAAGAGCCAATTGATACTCCTATTAACTTGGCAAAATATTCAATGGTGAGTGGAAAAAACCGTTCGTACTTATCATACGCTAAGCTGTATCATACAATTGAAATGATCATCAACCCGCTGCTGTCTTAGCAGGGAAAAGACACAGTGCGTAGTTATTACTTTTTTTAGAGAGGGAGGTTCAGGTTATTATGAAAAGCAAAGAAGAAAAGTTACAGTTAAAGCTTGCAAACGAACAGGCAAAGAAACAGAAAAAAGCTATACAGGGAAGCAAACCAGTATATAAGAAATGGTGGTTTTATGTCATTATTGTATTTGCGATTATTGTTATAGCAGGAATAGCGGGTTCTGGAAGCAGTTCTGATACTTCAAGTCCCGATTCTGGAAGCAGCACAACTACAAGCGAATCATCCAGTACAAATTCAAGCGATAGCAATAGTGATTCGAGCGAAAGTGAAATGACAACAGCTCAGGAAAACGCTTATCAATCAGCACAGGATTATATCAGCTCTATGCCATTCTCAAGAAGAGGATTAGTGGATCAGCTTTCCAGTGATGCAGGTGAAGGATACGATAGAGAAGACGCCGTATATGCAGTAAACCTTCTTGAAAAGAATGGAGAAGTAAATTGGAAAGAGCAAGCATATCTATCCGCTAAAAGTTATTTAGAGTCAGGTTCATTCTCATTGAATGGTTTAATAGATCAGCTTGAAAGCAGTGCTGGAGAAAAATTCACACATAAGCAGGCAGTATACGGGGCTAAGAAAGCATATAACGAATAAATAGAATGTTACTAAGATGCATTGAAATATGTGAAAATACAAAAAGAGAAAGAGCGGCACTTCCTATGAATGATCCAACCGGTGCCGCAGAAATAGGTTTACTCCAAGCATTAGCGGATCAGAACTGGATAATTATTAATCATCTTGCCAGGATGGATAAAGCGATAATATCATACTGCGTAAATAAGGCATGCATGGCTGATTCTGGTAAAAAACACGAGCGTGTGAAATTCTTTCTGTAACCATGTCTTATATGATCATCAAGAAATATTTTAGACGCCTCTTTTCCGGCGGCGAACTTTCGACAGCGAAATAACATAAAAATAATGCATGTCAGTGCAGTTCAACATGGCTGTACCGACATGCATTTTTCAACCGTATGATCCGACAGCATGACGGAATGCACCATAGATCCCTTCTCTGTTTTTGATAGGGCAGAAAATCTTAGCCAGCTAAAGGGCTTGCAACAACGCCACAGGAAACGAGGAAACTCTCCTCTGACTTCAGTATTTTGCTTCGGTATCCAGGGACCGTGATGCGGAGCTTAGGTATGTGTGCTTTTCATTTGTCTTTTCAGGTTTCCGCCGTGCCCTTGTGCTATAATCCAATTAATGTGATGGGTTGATACATCGCTGCTGTATGCAGCAGGGAGGAGACATAAAATGAAGACCCGAAAAATCTTATTTGCAGCATCTCTTGCTGTATGCATTACTGCGGTATGCTGCGCCTGCGGAAGTTCAGGCTCGGATGTCACGAATACTTCAGCAGTAAAATCAATGATAAGCGACTACAGCCAGGACTCGTCATCACTGACATTCAGCAAGGCAAAATGGAAATACGATTCGTCGAACGACGTCTATTACAGGATCGGGATCGGTTACTGCAGCGACCCGGCGACGACATCATACGAGACCATGGGCATCTATGTCCCTGGCAAATACATGACCGGAAAGAAAAACAGTGACGGAACTTATACCTGTACTGTCAGTGATAAAGGCAAAGTCAAGGGCTACACAGCTTCGACCGCGCCTATCGTTTTTCCTGTCAACACACCGGGCTATTCCGCGCAGGCTGCGCCGACTTCGTATTCATACAGTAATATAAAAAAATATATGAAAGCTGGATTCGTCTATGTCGAGGCGGGAATGCGCGGCAAGGCCAACGGCACGGGCAGTAATAAATTCGCGGGCGGTGCTCCATGGGGCGTCACCGATCTCAAGGCGGCAGTGAGATATTACCGCTTCAACTCCTCGAAACTCCCGGGCAATACAGACAGCATCTTCACGTTTGGCCACAGCGGAGGCGGAGCGCAGAGCAGCGTCATGGGAGCGAGCGGCGACAGCTCAATGTACTTCGATTACCTCACTTCGATCGGCTCAGCGATGTACGACAAAGACAAGAATTACATCTCCGACGCGATATGCGGCGCTATGTGCTGGTGTCCTATTACCGCACTTGATCAGGCAGACGAGGCGTACGAATGGAACATGGGCCAATTCTCTTCGAGCGGCACGAGAAGCAACAGCAAGTGGACCTCACTCCTGTCCGACGACCTTGCGGGTGAATACGCTTCTTATATAAATGATTTGAAGCTCCAGGACAGCAGCGGGAATGCGCTCACACTCGAAAAGAGCAGCAGCGGCATCTACCTCAAGGGGTCGTATTACGATTACATACTTAAGGTGATACAAAAGTCGCTCAACAATTTCCTGCAGGATACCAGCTTTCCGTACACTGCAAGCGCCTCGCAGACAAATGCAGGAATGGCAATGGGCGCTCCGTCGGGAATGAGCGGCAGTGCACCGTCTGGAATTAGCAGCATGCCGGGCAGATCTTCATCCGGCAGTTCATCGGGAAGCGCCGACGGCAAAACATACAAAACAGCCAAAGCTTACATCAAATCGCTTAATTCCGATGTGACATGGATCAAATATAATGAGGATAAGAATACCGTAACGATCCTGAATCTCCGGGGATTCGTGAAAACGTGCAAGACAGCGAGCAAGGATGTCGGTGCCTTTGATGCTCTCGACAGGTCGCAGGCGGAAAACGATGAGTTCGGAACGTTGAAACATGATACACTTCATTTTGATGCGAACATGTCGAAGCTCCTCACGGACAATGCTTCGAAGTACAGCAAAAAGAGCGGCTGGAAATCGTCGTATGTTTCGGCTTACAAGAAGGACCGCACATATAAGGATTCCGCGGGACACAAGAGTGCATACCGCGTGAACATGTACAACCCTATGTATTACCTCTGCAGCTATTATGACGGTTACGGCACCTCGGATGTCGCAAAATACTGGAGGATCAATACAGGCATTGAGCAGGGAGATACTGCGCTCACGACTGAGACCAATCTCGCTCTCGCGCTGAAACAGAATGACAGCGTAAAGAGCGTGGCGCTCACAACTGTCTGGGCACAGGGCCACACACAGGCAGAGCGTACGGGAAATGCCGACAGTAATTTTATAAAGTGGGTCAATAAAAGTCTCAGCAGTAACGACTGAGTGACAGGCCGGAAACCGCAATAAACGGATAGAAAACTCGAAAGCCCTGCTCCGCGGGATGATCTCATCTCATGGTACAGGGCTTTTTTATGCTCACGTTGCGGCTCTTTCAGCCGGTAATTGTTCAGATCGGGCTATTCATTTTCCAGTTCGCCTGCATTATATGAATCATAGGCCTGCAGTTCATCGATCAGCCTGCTTCTCTGCTGCAGCAAAACATCATGCGCGCACGCATACACCAGAACTATCATTTTCTTTTTGTTTTTCATGTCAGCGTAAACATCGACATTGCCGCGCCCGATCAGATTTTTATATATTTCCGCACCGACATTATCGCTGCACCCCGCGTAAACATCCTGATATCTTGCAGGATCCTTTACCAGCGCATTCGGCATCGTCAGGATCGCAAAACAACCCGGTGACTGCCAGTAACGCCCCTCAGCATTTTTCATGCACGACTCATACGTATCCTTGAATTCTCTCGCATCTATCTGCGCTGAAACTTCTTTTATCACCTGCAGGCGCTTGCCTTTCAACTGTCTGCCGGCTCCTGTTCTGCCCCGGTGTATTCTGATATTATTTGCTGCGCCGTTCATATCGGTCTTTACCTTCTTAGCATTCACGACTATTGCCGCACCGCCCTTTTTTGCAGCATCAACGGCCTTGGGTCCGTATTTATCAACAAAAGGTTTGACAAATTCAGCAACATCCTTCACATCACGGGCCACACGCGATATCTGTTTTATATCTACTTTCTTAGCCATACTCGTTCCCTCAGCCTCCTAAAGGCTCTTTAAATACATTTTATCCTCGCAGCAAACTATCTGCACCCGATCGCTGTAAATAGCTTCGATCTTCCTGATGCTGTCCCGGTACTGCCCCAGGATATCATTGTGATTTTCCGTAACGATGCTGTCCGCGATCTGCTTTGATTTATTTTGAACTCTCCTGCTGCCGGCATCCCCTGCCCGGACCAGTTTTTCATCGATGTGTATTTTTTTCAGAGGCGTCCTGCCCGCAGCATGCCCGGCCGTGCAAAGCGATCCGGATATTCCCTTCAGTAATTTCGACCCGATATTTTTATTGTTGCGGTGATATACGGCAGTAATGATCTGGTCGCTCGCGATTTCATAATTATTCCCCTTTATTGCCAGGTCTTCACGTATCATGCGCAGTGAATCGATATCGAAATTATCGGCAAGCACCACTTCGATCATTTTTGACAGCGAATAAAGCTGCAGTGAAATGCGGTAAAAATAAACTTCTTCCTGCATTTCCTTCCGGACATTCAGTATCCCCTTCCCTGTCACTTTTCTGGAAAGATAATTGCCGTTGTTTTTTCTCAAAGATTCCTCATAATATTTTATGTTCGCATTCGCTTCCCGCTGTATCCCGGCAACCTGCAGCAATTTAAAGCTTTTCATTTCCGGATTGTTTTTTATTGCCTTCATATCGTCCATGATCTGCTCCAGCATTTCCAGATCGCCTAAAATCCTGGACTGCTTGTCCAATTTACGCTCTGCCAGGATTTCATTCAGTGTCTCCTGAAGCGCTTCAAGCTTATCGTCGATGTTCTTCAGGTAATATGTAGATGTGGCGGCTGATGCGGCAGAAAAAACAGAATCCGCTATGATGGCGATATTTGTTTTGCCTGTATCTATCAGATCAATGTCCGCGTATTTTCCAAGTCCGTGCTTTTCTCCCTTCATATTAGCCATATACGCTCCGTTTTTTCGTTTCACCAGCATGTCAGGATAAACATCTTTGCCGTCAAACGTTATGGAATACACCGGATGCTGCCAAAAGTCATACGCTGCTTTATCCGCAAGCAGATCAGGGACACCCTGCAGAACCGAAGACAGTTCTGCAGCGCTGTCTTTAAGAATAGGGATCAGATCCTTTGAATCGCTGTCGAACTCCTCTGTTAAAGGCATGATTTCCATGCCGTAATTATCTTTCAGCAGCTTCAGATCTTTCTGTTTGCCGATAATGGCTTTCTTATTATCTTCCATATTATTCTCCCAATATTGCCGGCACGCTGTCTGTAAATATCTACTCAGTATTATACCATATCAAGACTTATATAAACACCACCGAAACGCCAGGCAAACACCGGCAGCGCAGTCATCTGATCCGTAAAATGAACTCAGATGTCATCTCCTGTTTCCTCATGAATATGATATAATGTACGCAGAAACCATCTTGTACATGAGGGGAAATCAAAATGAAAAAGAAGTCAATGATCATATGCGTGATCGCACTTGCCGTATTTACAGCCTTCGGGACTTACGGCTATTACTGCACCGCCAGAGCAGCCGTCATTTCGAATGCCTCGGCTTCCGCCGCAAACCCCTTTGCCAAGATGAAAACTAAAGATATCAACGGCAGCAAAGTTACATATAAATCATTCGCCGGACACAAGATCACGATGATCAACGTCTGGGCCACATGGTGCGGTTACTGCGTGTCAGAAATGCCCGAGCTCCAGAAGATATCGAAAGAATACAGCAATAGCAGGAAAGTCCGCGTCATGGGAGTCATTACTCAGACCGATAATTCCACAGGAGCGATCCGCAGCGGACTCACTTCTTCTGAACGTACAAAAGCGAAGAAAATCATCAGGCAGACAGGAACTACCTACCATCAGCTGCTTGTAAGTTCATCGATGGCGTCAGTGCTTTCCGGCCTCGAAGCATTTCCGACCACATATTTTGTGAACAGCAAAGGAAAAATAATCGGCAGCCCGGTCCTCGGTGCACGCAGCAAGGCGCAGTGGGAATCGATAATAAAAGAAAAACTAAAAGCCGTATCGTAAGGATGTGTGCGGCTTTTATAACTGATCGTACTTCAAACTTTTCCCCTTGCATTTCTCAACGGGATATTTGTTCTCGTTCTTTCTTAATTTATCCAGCATGATCTGTCCGATATCTGCACCCAGTCTGTCGGCCATCACAAAGCAGTAATTCATCACATCCGCAAGTTCTTCGCATACGTGATCACGGTCGTAACTGCTGTCCCACTGGAAACATTCCAGCAGCTCTCCTGCCTCGATTGAAATGGATTTTGCCAGGTTTTCCGGACTGTGAAACTGATCCCAGTCGCGTTCCTGATTGAATATCACTATCTTCTCCTGAATATCCTGAATATCACTCATTTATTTTTCCTGCTTTCTGAAACTATCTTACAGTAATTTTATACCTGCTCCGCACATGCCGCAAGTCGGCGTTCCCGCTCCAGTCAGAATATACTTTTTTCATCGATCACGATTGTTTGTATGCCCTATTCCCCATTTAGATGAGGTCTGCAGTGCCGATATCAGGCCGATGGGGTATACTTTTTCGCTGATCACGGACGTTTGTATGCCCTATTCCGCGATTAGATGAGGTCTGCAGTGCTGATATCCGGCCAATGGGATATACGTTTTCTTCTATCACGGCTGTTTGTATGCCCTATTCCGCGATTAGATGAGGTCTGCAGTGCCGATATCAGGCCGATGGGGTATACGTTTACGCTGATCACGACCGTTTGTATACCCTATTCCGCGATTAGATGAGGTCTGCAGTAATGATATCCGGCCAACGGGGTATACGTTTACGCTGATCACGACCGTTTGTATACCCTATTCCGCGATTAGATGAGGTCTGCAGTGCCGATATCCGGCCAACGGGGTATACGTTTTCTTCTATCACGACCGTTTGTATACCCTATTCCGCGATTAGATGAGGTCTGCAGGCCTGCAAAGCGGCCGACAGACCTTACTGCTGCACCGCAAAGAGCAGCAGGCGGGTGAATGGAGTTGTTAATAAATGGCCCAGGTACAGAATCAGTATCATATGAACTTCTGCTTTTGAACCACTGCTTTTGAACCATTGCTTTTGAACCTCTGCTTTTGAGCCCTTGCTTTTGAACCACTGCTTCCACGCAGAAAAATGCTGCGGATGTGATAGAAAACCGATTATGCGGATATAATAGCATTACGGAAATCAATACCGGCAATGGCCGGGGAAGGCGGTGCAATATGAACAGCAATCACACAATTTATCTCGCGGGCGGATGCTTCTGGGGCGTGCAGGAATACTTCAGCCGCATTCCGGGAGTGATCGAGACCGAAGTCGGCTATGCGCAGGGTTTTACGGATGACCCGACGTATGAGGACGTCTGCTATAAGGACACCGGTTATGCGGAGACCGTGAAGGTGGTATTCGATGATGCAGTAATACCTCTGGAGAAGATCCTCTACGCGTACTTCAAGATCATTGACCCGACGCTTATCGACCGTCAGGGCATGGATATGGGGCATCAGTACCGCACGGGTATTTACTACACCGCTGAAGATGACCGCGGACCGATCGAAGCGTACATGGCGGAAGAACAGAAAAAATATCCGGGGAAACAGATATGGACCGAGCTCGAAAAGATCGAGACTTTTTATACGGCCGAAGATTATCATCAGGATTACCTGAAGAAAAATCCGCGCGGCTACTGCCATGTGGACATGCATAAAGCAGACGAGTTCGAGTAAACAGACGAGTTCGAACAGGCCAACAAGCTCAAATAAGCGTGAGTATAAAAAAGCCTGCGGCATCATTGCCGCAGGCCGTTGTTTTGCTGTTTTCTTTTCCCGGCTGCCTGAGGACTAAGCGTCCAGTTTCAGGTCTTCTTCATGCCAGCAATCGAGATTGTCGAGGCCGATATCCGAACCCAGGAAGTTCAGCGGCTTGCCGGCTTTCTTCTTCGCCATGTAGTCATGGTAGGCCGCGAAGGCTTTGTCCCTCAGCAGGAATATCGCGATCAGGTTGATCGTGGCCATTGCCGCCATGATGATGTCGGCGACGCTCCACGCCACTTCCATGCTTACCATCGCACCGATGAAGACTACAAATGTGCAGATCAGTTTGAACACGACCATAGCACTCTCGGACGATGTTATGAACTTCATATTGGCTTCCGCGTAATAGAAATTACCGATCACGGACGAGAACGCGAACAGGAAGATGCTGATCGTTACGAACAGGATCCCGATCGAGCCCATCTGTGATTTAAGAGCCTGCTGCACGAACGGGATGCCGTTGAGCAGCTGTCCGTTTGCATCAACAGCTCCGAGCTGATTTGAAAGCAGGTCGATGAAGGCTGTTGTCGAGCAGATGATCAGCGTGTCGATATAAACCGAAATCGACTGTACAGCTCCCTGCTTGGCAGGATGCGAGGTGTCTGCTGATGCTGCGGCGTTCGGTGCCGAGCCCATGCCGGCCTCGTTCGAGAACAGACCTCTCTTGATGCCGTATACGATGCATGATCCGACGAAGCCGCCGCTCATGGCTTTGAAGTCAAAAGCATTGCTGAAGATCAGCGCGAAAGCATCAGGAACGTGCGTGATGTTCTTGAAGAATACGAACATGCCCACAACGATGTACAGGATAGCCATTACCGGTACCATGATGCCGGAAAGCTTGCCGATGAACTGACCTTTGGCGAAAAAGCAGTAAGCCGCAAGAAGCGCCATTACTGCACCGATGATCACCGGCCAGTGTGTGCTCGTGAAGTTCGGGATGTAATACGCGAACGACGACGCGATCGTGTACGACTGGAGCTCATTGAATCCGAACGCATAAGTCAGTATCAGTATTACGGCAAAAAGCACGCCGAGCCATCTCTTGTTGAGTCCTTTTTCAATGTAATAGGCAGGGCCGCCCTTAAATCCGTTTTTCTCATCTTTCTGCTTGTATATCTGCGCCAGCGTCGACTCTACAAATGCCGATGCGCTCCCGAAAATAGCCATGAGCCACATCCAGAATACTGCGCCCGGGCCGCCGATGACGATAGCCGTCGTAACGCCCGCGACATTTCCGGTGCCGACTCTTGACGCTGTCGCTACCATGAGCGACTGAAACGAAGACATGTTATCGCTGCTCTGCGGTTTTTCGATCATTGAGCGGAGGCCGTCCGGAATGAGCCGGATCTGTGCAAAACCGATCTTGATCGTGAAATAAACACCTGCCGCTATGAGCAGGAAGATAAGATAGTACGTATAAATATATCCGTCCACCTTGTCGAGAATCATTCCAAGTTCTGTCATTTCCCTCTCCTTAAAAATAATAATAGGTAATAAATGATATAATACAACAATTTGCATTATATAATGTAAATACGGCAGACGCAACAATTTCTGTTGTCCTGCCGCATTTTTGCTCATCATGTTCAATTATTATTTTCAATCTGTTTGCCGTAGGCGAAGATCTCCGGCCGCATAAGCGAAACGTACTGTTTCTCCTCCCGGAACTTCAGCGCGCCTGCGGTGTCGAGCTCCGCCATCAGAAGCTGCTCCGTGTCGTCCGCGATCGCCGCGATGCTGCCGTCGTAATTGACCGCCATCGTCTCGCCGCAGAAATCCATGCCGCCTTCCGTCCCGACGCGATTGATCATTACTGCATTCACGCCGTTCTGATACGCCGGGATCCTGATCTCCCACCTGAATATTTCCAGCGGTTCGCTCTTGTCGTTCGCGACCGGCACGATAATCAGATCCGCGCCTTTCAGCACGCAGGTCCGGAAGCTCTCCGGAAAATGCCGGTCAAAACAGACGATCATGCCGATCCTGCCGACAGATGTTTCGACTACATTGTAGCCCTCATCGCCCGGGGTGAAGTAATGCTGCTCGTAGTAATGCGGCGCGCATACTATGTGGTTCTTTTTCTGTATCCCGAGGATCTCGCCTTCCTCCGAAATGATCATCATCGATGCGTAGATTTTCCCGTCAATGAGGAAATTGTGCGCGATCACCGCGATGATGCCGTTCTCTCTGCAGGCGGCGCGTAATGTCTGTATGCACGGATCGTCGATAGTGACCGCGATGTCGTCCGCAGCCAGGTCCGGATACTGCGGGGCGTAATAGCCGAGCTGCCCTTCCGGAAAGCATACGAGCTGCGCACCTGCTGCCGCCGCCTTTTCTATTAAGTCGACTGACTTTCTTACATTCTCTTCCCTGTCCCGGCTCACTCTCATCTGAGCCGCCGCAATTATTATCATGCCGTTCCTCCGTTATCTGATATCGTCTTTAGTCATTCCCAGTTTCTCGTAAAAGCCCATGAGTTCAACTGTGGTCTTTCCCTGTTCGTACAGTTTTCTCATCTCATCCTCTTTATCCCTTTTGGCCGCTGCTTTCTGCAGCACTTCTTCGGCGTCCGCTTTTCTGACTACGACCACGCCGTCGCCGTCGCCGACTATCACATCGCCGGCCTCCACTATTACTCCGCCGCATGCCATCGGCTCATCGATCGCCCCGAGTTGTTCCTTCACGGTGCCGTTCGGGCTGACTCCCCTGACAAACATCGGAAAACCGAGATCTATGATATCCTCGCGGTCCCTGCAGGCCCCGTCTATTACTGCACCTTTGATGCCGCGTGCCATACATGAAGTCGCGAACATATCGCCGAAAACGCCTCTGTCCGTATAGCCCTTGCAGCTGATGACCAGCACCGTGCCCGGTTTCGCCACGGCTATCGCCTTGTGTATTGTGAGGTTGTCGCCCGGCACGCATTCGACTGTCATGGCAACGCCAGCGCATTTCATCCTGTAATGCAGCGGCATTATTTCTGCGGCCATTGCTCCCTCGAGCCCCTGATTGTCGCAGATGTTGCCGGTCGGTATGCCGTAGAATTTCCCGGCCGTTTCATATATGTCAGACATCATTTGTCCTCCTTCTCTTTTTTCAGCATGTGCTCGTAATCATACTTTTTGTCGAGGTCTCCCATGCTCCTGCCGGCTTTGAGTTCGGCGCACATATCGTCTTCTTTTTTCTGCAGCTCTTCGGCCTTCACGATCGTATCGTCCAGCATCACCTGCGGAATGAAGACGACGCCGCTCTTGTCGGCGCAGACGATGTCGCCCGGGTGCACCTGCACATCGCCGAACCTGATCATTTCATTGGTCGACTGCTCGATGAGATGGCCCCTCGCCGTAGCCACGACTCTTCCGCGCGCATATACCTGGTAGTCCAGTTCGTCGTAATCCTGGATGTCGCGGCAGGCGCCGTCTATTACTGTTCCTGCGAGCCCCTTCATTTTAGAGGCCGTTGCCAGCAGCCCGCCCCAGCAGTTCACATCGACCTTGCCGCCGTTGGCGATAACGATCACATCGCCTGCCTCGGCAGCTTCTATGGCATTGACACACATATGCCCTTTTGACTTTGTCGTTCCGGCCGCAGTGATCTGCACGGTGACAGCACGGCCGACAATGTTTTTCTGCGGTGTCGTCATCGGTTCCACTCCCCACGGGAAGAAATGATATCCGAGCGCATCGAGCGCATCCGCAATATTTGTTGTCTCGAGTCTCTCGAGTCTTTTCCTGTATTTTTCATCGAACGATTCCTTTGAGATCATCATTTATTTTTCCTCCTTTGTCTGCAGATGGTGGTAACCGAGTTTTTCGCGCGCCGCCTTCAGCGTGCTTCCGCCTCTGACTTCGGCGATTATTTTCTGCTCCGTCTCCTCTATCATCCTGGCTGTTTCGTAAACCTTTTCCGCTATTTCCGCCGGGATGCATATCGCTCCGGAATCATCTCCCAGGATGATGTCGCCCGGCTTCACCTGGATCCCGGAGATGGAGACCGGCACATTAACCGCATCGACTTCCACCCGATCTTTGCCTGTGACCATGTATCTGCCTTTCGTATAAATCGCATAGCCGAGTTCCTCGATCCCGTCGACATCCCGGCAGACCCCGTCTATTACTGTACCTTCGATGCCCTTCGTCTTCGCCGTAAAGGTCATGATGTCGCCCCATACGGTGCAGTAATCTCTGCCCGCGTTGTCGATCACTACGACTTGTCCCGGCTCCACATCATCTATGAAGTCGCCGACTGTTCCCTTGACCATGCCGGTCGGCACATAATGGACAGTGAAAGCCTCGCCGCAGATCTTGTGACCGCTTATGACCGGCTGGATGCGGTAAAGTCCGCACGGGACGCCCAGTTTATCCATTGCGTCCGAAATGCTTGCTGTATCCATTGCTTTGATTTTATCGATGATTTCCTTTTTCATGATTCTTTCCTCCTGCGGAGCCCGTTTCCGCCATTATATTCGACTTATTGTCGACAATTGATTGTAAACCTTTGTTTTCTTCGTTCAGACGCCTGAAGCGTCTCCCGGCCCGCCGTTATCTGCCGCTGAACTTAATGACCTCCGTCGTGCTGTCTCTTACCTCATTCAGATGCTCCTCGAGGATCTTCGCCGCTTTGTCGACATCCCCGTTCATCAGCGCTTCCAGAATATTCAGATGATACTGTTTTGATTTTTCGAAATGAGTCGCCTGCCTGGCTGATATCCGTCTGACCAGCTCTATCTGCAGCATCAGGGTCCGGTAACAGTTTTCCAGCCTCCGATTCCCGCAGAAGCTGACGAAAGTTCCGTGGAGTTTTTCGTCCGCCTTGTAGAACTTCTCCGGGCTGTCCTTTTCCGGATCGAGTTTTTCGATCTTTTCTTTCAGACTGCTCAGCGCGCCGCGGCTTATGTGTCCCGCCGATCTTCTCAGTGCCGCGGTCTCCAGTATCGTTCTCAGATCGAAGATCTCCTCGATGTCCTGACTTGCGAGCTGCACTGCGAAATTGCCGCGGCCCGGGTAATAATCCACCATGCCTTCGACCTCGAGCTTTTTGAGCGCCTCCCGTATCGGCGACCGGCTAAGTCCGATCTGTTCCGAAAGGGAAAGTTCATTGATCGGATCGCCCATCTGTATCTTCCCCTTATAGATCTGATCCAGAATGTACTCATACGCTTTCTGTGATGTACTGCTTATCAATTCTTTCTCCTTTCGCTGCGGCTGTGACCGCTGTCTGTCTCATGCCTGCCGCGGTGATGCGGCCGTTCTCATATCTGAAGCCGTTATGCGGCGTCCTTTGTTTGCCGACTTTGATTATTCACATTGTCGACAATTCTTAATGACAATATACTGCCATCTGCGGCAATTGTCAAGCGTCTTTGCGAAAATAATGTGATTTAACTTCTCAGTTGTCAATACATATGTTACATTTTGATTAAATGTGGTGCAAATTTTTGATTCTGTAAAATTTACGCTATGTTCTTTTTATCATCCATATTTTGTGGTGCATTTTTTTCATTTCTGATAGAATGCACCACGTTTTACTGGGCTGCAGCGATCGAGGGGATGCTCAACCGATAAATTCACCCCTGCCCCGGCATCATCGGCCCGCAACCGTTGAAAATGGTGGTGCAGATTTTGGCTTTTCGGACCTTTGCACCACCTTTTTAGCCATTTGCCATTATTTCCCATTTATTGAGGTCGCTGCGAAGCACCATTGACCGGCATGACCACCCGCGAGTTGCGGCAGTTCGCTATCCCAGCCCGGAACCAACACGAAAAAATGCCTCAGCAGTCCCTTGCGGTATGCGTCGGCATCTTTCCGGACCGGATTATTGCGTCCGGTCTCTTTACTTATTCATATGCTATTTCATTATTGCGCCCTTGTCGGCCCCGGAAACGGCACGCTGGTATCTGGCCAGCCAGCCTGTTTTCACGCGTGGTTCCGGCGCAGTGTATGCGGCGCGGCGCGCAGCGAATTCATCTTCGCTGACGTCGGCGTGGATTTTGGCGGCAGGTATATCGATAGTAATCACATCGCCTTCCTGCAGCAGCCCGATCTCACCGCCCTGGGCGGCTTCCGGTGAAACGTGTCCGATGGACGCGCCTCTGCTGGCGCCTGAAAATCTTCCGTCTGTTATGAGCGCTACTGTCTTGTCGAGTTTCATTCCGGCGAGTGCGCTTGTCGGCCCCAGCATTTCTCTCATGCCCGGTCCGCCTTTAGGCCCTTCGTAACGGATCACGACGACATCGCCTTCATTGATCTCGCCGCCGAATATTGCCGCGATGGAATCTTCCTCGCTGTCGAATACTCTTGCCGGTCCGGTGTGGACGAGCATTTCCGGCGCGACTGCACTTCTCTTGACCACGCAGCCGTTCTGCGCGATATTGCCCCAGAGGATCGCTATGCCGCCGGTCTCGCTGTAAGGCTCGTCTAAAGGCCTGATGATCGAATAATCCTTCACGCCTTTACCTTCGATATTTTCGCCGACGGTTTTCCCGCTGGCAGTAATATGCGATGTATCGATGAGTCCTTTTTTGTCGAGTTCGTTCAGCACGGCCTGTATGCCTCCCGCGGCGTTGAGGTCCTGCATATGTGTATCCCCCGCAGGTGCGAGGTGGCAGAGGTTCGGTACCTTTGCACTGTATTCGTTGAATGTGTCAAGGCTCAGGTCGACCCCGGCTTCGTTGGCTATTGCCAGAAGATGGAGCACGCTGTTCGATGAGCAGCCGAGCGCCATATCGCAGGTGAGCGCATTCAGCACCGACTTTTCATCTATGATGTCACGCGCGGTGATACCCTTTTCGACGAGATTCATTATCGCCATGCCGGCCTGCTTGGCCAGTCTCAGTCTGCCGCCGTCGACAGCGGGAATAGTCCCGTTGCCCGGAAGCGCGATGCCTATCGCCTCGGAGATGCAGTTCATGCTGTTCGCGGTATACATTCCCGCGCAGCTTCCGCATCCCGGGCAGACGCCCTGCTCATATTCCATGAGCCCGTCGTCATCGATCAGACCCGCTTTTCTCGCGCCGACCGCTTCGAATATTTTCGAAAGACTGACGTCCTGTCCGTCTGCATGTCCCGCGAGCATCGGCCCGCCGGAGCATACCACTGCAGGAACATCGAGCCTGACCGCGGCCATTACCATACCCGGCACGATCTTGTCGCAGTTAGGTATGAGCACCAGACCGTCGAGACAGTGAGCCATTGTCATCGTTTCGACACTGTCGGCAATGAGTTCTCTGCTCGCCAGGCTGTATTTCATGCCCGCGTGGCCCATGGCGATGCCGTCGCACACTCCGATCGAAGGGAATTCGATCGGCGTGCCGCCTGCCATGCGCACTCCTGCCTTTACTGCATCCGCGACCTTGTCGAGATGAAAATGTCCCGGCACGATTTCGCTGTGAGCGCAGCATACGCCTATCAGCGGACGTTCGAGTTCTTCTTTTGTATATCCCATCGCGTAGAACAGGCTCCTGTGCGGAGCCCTTTCTGCGCCTTTAGTTACTTGTTCACTTCTGAGTTTCATCGTGACCTCCAAGTCTATCAGTCATTGTATGTCTGTAGTCAGTTGTTTCCTGTCATCAGTCATACTGTCTGAGCCAGCTCATCATGCTTCTCAGCTCTGCGCCGACTTCTGAACTCTGATGATGCGATCTTGCTTCTCTTTCAGCGAGGAACTTTGCTCTGCCCTCTTCCGACTTCATTGCTGTCATGAATTCATCCGCGAATGATCCGTCCTGGATGCGGTCGAGGATCTTCTTCATTGCCGCCTTCGACTCGTCGCCGATAACCAGTCCGCTTGCGTAATAATCGCCGTATTCAGCTGTGTTCGATACTGACTTTCTCATCAGCTCCATGCCGCCCGAGTTCATCAGGTCAACGATGAGCTTCAGCTCGTGCATTGTCTCGAAGTAAGCCATTTCCGGCTGATATCCTGCGTCTACCAGTGTCTCGAATCCTGCGATCATCAGACCTGTAACTCCTCCGCAGAGTACAGCCTGCTCGCCGAAGAGGTCTGTTTCAGTTTCTTCTTTATATGTTGTCTCGAGTATTCCTGCTCTGCCTGCTCCGATGCCGCTTGCATATGCGAGTGACTTTTCTTTTGCAGTGCCTGTAACATCCTGATAGATAGCGATAAGCGATGGAACGCCGCCGCCGTCAACATACTGACTTCTAACTGTATGTCCAGGTCCCTTCGGAGCTACCATCGATACATCGATGTCTGCTGCCGGTTTTACATATCCGTAATGTATATTGAAGCCATGAGCGAACATAAGCATGTCGCCGGCCTTCATGTGCTGCGCCACCTGAGTATTATAGATGTCGGCTGCGAGCTCGTCCGGAACGAGCATCATTACGATGTCACCCTTTTCAGCCGCTGTCTCTACGTCATAGACTTCGAGTCCTGCGTCTCTTGCAGACTGTGCGCTCTTTGAATCCGGTCTGAGTCCTACTACTACGTCAACTCCGCTTTCGTGAAGATTTCTTGCATGTGCATGCCCCTGACTTCCGAATCCGATGACCGCAACAGTCTTGCCTTTAAGTGCATCCATATTGCAGTCCTTGTCATAATACTTGTTGATCATTTTCTTTCCTCTTTTCTTTCCTTTTACCCGGCCTCCCCGGCCATAATAATATAATGTTAAAAAATGTTTGACTTATTTATTGTGCAACCGATACGCTCTCTTCAAAAGCGCATCTCGGTTCAATCAGTGTTACGTCGAGCACGTCGACAAGTTTTCTTGTCTGGCGTATCATCTGGCCGATATCGTCCTCCGCGCCGTACATTTCTATCTTCACGCACGACATGTCCGGATTGCCTACCGACATTACTTTGAGTGATTCTATGTTATATCCCCTTCTGGTGAACAAAGTGACCAGTCTTGCGAGAACGTCCATCTCGTTGTTTACGAGTATGCTTACTACTTCTCTGCTGTCACCCGGTTTGAACTGTCTCATGACCTTGTCTCCTTATCCGATGATCATATCATCTGTTGTACCGCCTCCCGGGATGAACGGAAGAACTTTCTCATTTCTGTCGATCAGCACTTCTATCCATGACGGTCCGCTGTTTTTCATTGCTTCTTTCAGGGCGTCATCGTATTCCTGCCGCGTTTTGGCCCTGTATGTTTTGACTCCGAATCCTTCTCCGAGTTTTACGAAGTCTGTTTTTCTGTGCGGGTCTGTCCCCGAATACCTGCGGTCGCAGAATATCGTCTGCCACTGGTACACCATCCCGAGAACTCCGTTGTTCATTATTACAGTAATGATCGGCAGGTTCTGCGAGACCGCGGTGCATGCCTCGTTGAGGCACATGTGGAACGATCCGTCGCCCGTGATGTGGATCACCCTCTTGTCGGGATTTCCTATCTGTGCGCCTATCGCCGCGCCGTACCCGAAGCCCATCGTGCCCAGCCCGCCGCTGGTAATGAACTTGTAGGTGTTGTGATCCCCCAGGAACTGGGCGGACCACATCTGGTGCTGTCCTACGTCCGTAACATATATAGTTTCCTTATCCGCCATCGCGCAGGTGTCGCGGATGACTTCATCCGGATGCGGCAGCGGTGTGTCGAGCGAACTTGTGATGCCGTGAGTCTTGAGCGCTGTTGCTCTCTTCTTCCAGTCATCGTGTTTTCTTTCCTCGATGAACGGCAGTAATTTTTTCACGAAATCCGCGGCGTCTTCCACGATCATGTGGTCGACATGCACATTTTTGTTGAACTCGCTTTCGTCGATATCTACCTGTATCTTAACGGCGTTTTCAGCGAATTTTTTCGGATTGAGCGCTACCCTGTCCGAGAACCTTGTCCCCAGCGCGAGCACTACATCGGCTTCATCCATCGCGCTGTTGGCTGCGATGCTGCCGTGCATCCCCACGATGCCGAGGTTTCTCTCATTGTCGAAGCCGATCGTTCCTGCAGCCATGATCGTATGCGCTGCCGGGCAGTCCGCCTTCTCCAGAAGTTCAAACAGGTCTTTTCTTCCGCTTGCGGCAAAGCCGCCTCCTAAAAAAATAACGGGCCTCTTTGCATTGTTGATACAATCTGCAATGGTTAGAAGCTCGCTACGTGTTACTTTCGTCCTGATCTGTCTGCCCGCATGATGCGGTTCATACTCACCCGGTGAATAATCGATACGGCCGGTCGAAACATCCTTAGTGATGTCTATCAGCACCGGTCCCGGTCTGCCGCCCTGCGCTACTTTGAACGCATCATCCAGCACTCCCGGAAGTTTTTCGATTCTGTCTACGAAATAATTGTGTTTTGTAACGGGCATCGTTGCCCCCGTAATGTAGATTTCCTGGAACGCATCGTGACCAATAAGGTTCTTCGATACGTTCACCGTAATGGCAAGTAGAGGCACGCTATCCATATATGCTGTAGCGAGCCCTGTAATCAAATTTGTTGCTCCGGGGCCACTCGTTGCTATAACGACCCCGATGTCTCCTGTAGATCTTGAATATCCATCCGCGGCATGCGCGCCGCCGCATTCATCTGCGGTGAGAACGTGCCTGACCTGATCCGGATGCGAGTATATCGCATCAAACAACTCAAGAGCTGTGCCGCCCGGATATCCGAAAACGGTATTTACGTGATGCTCCATGAGCTTTTGTACGATCAGTTGTGCACCGGTCAATTCCATCGCTGTCTTTCTCCTTTCATTTGTTCTATGTGATATCGTAGATTCTACACGAACAAATAATAGAATTCAAGTCTTTTTGATGATTTTTTTGTCGTTATCAACAATTTTTCTCTATTTATTATGTTGTCTGTTCACTATTACGTACAAGGCGTAATAAATGAATTATATTGCGTCGCAGATGCGTCTGCACATTTCAGCCGTTCCTATTGTCTCGCGGCCTTCCTCGGCGATATCTGCAGTCCTGTATCCTTCTGCCAGTACTGAAGCGACCGCCTTTTCTATCGCCTCGGCTTCCTTGTCGAGTCCGAAAGTATAGCGCATCATCATGGCTGCCGACAATATCGCCGCCGACGGGTTGGCAATATCCATGCCCGCAATGTCCGGCGCCGAGCCGTGTACCGGTTCGTACATCCCGAAATTGCCTTCTGCCAGCGACGCTGACGGAAGCATGCCTATCGAGCCTGTCACCTGACTGGCCTCGTCGGATAATATATCGCCGAACAGATTGCTCGTCAGAATGACGTCAAACTGTTTCGGATCTCTTACGAGCTGCATGGCAGCATTGTCAACGTAGAAATTTCCGAATTCGACTTCCGGATAATCTTCCGCGACTTCCGCGGCGATCCTCCTCCAGAGTCTGGAACTTTCGAGGACATTTGCCTTGTCGACACTGGTGACTTTTTTGTTTCTCTTCATCGCCATCTCGAAAGCGGTCGTGGCTATTCTTCTGACTTCGCCTTCCGAATACTGCTCTATGTCGTATGCCGCAGGTCCCATTTTCGTCATCGTCGTTCCGCGTTCTCCGAAATATATGCCGCCGGTCAGTTCGCGCACTACGAGAATGTCTATCCCGCCGGCCACGATCTCCGGTTTCAGCGGACAGTCGTCCGCCAGTTCCTCGAACAGGATCGCCGGACGCAGGTTCGCATAAAGTCCGAGTTCCTTTCTCAGTCCGAGAAGCGCCTTTTCCGGTCTTTTTTCTCCCGGCAGCGAGTCCCATTTCGGGCCGCCCACAGCTCCCAGAAGCACAGCGTCCGCCGCACGGCAGATGTCCACCGTCTTGCCCGGCAGACATTGGCGCGTCTTGTCTATGGCCGCGCCGCCCGCATCTGCATATGAGAATACGAACGAATGTCCGAATTTCCCGCCGATCTTTTCTATTACTTTGACCGCCTCGCCGGTGACTTCCGGCCCTATGCCGTCGCCCGGGATGACCGCTATCATATAATCCATTACTGCTCCTCCTGATGTCTGATGCTGTTCATTAGTCCGCCGCAGTCCATGATGTGTTTGATGAACTCCGGGAACGGTTCAGCCTGATATTGTTCGTTCCTGGTGACGTTTGTTATTATGCCGGTATCGAAATCGATGCTGACTTCGTCTCCCTCCTGTATCTTTTCGCTCGCTTCTCTGCACTCCATGATCGGCATCCCGATGTTGATGGAATTTCTGTAGAATATCCTGGCGAATGTCGGCGCGATGACGCAGCTGATGCCGCAGGCCTTGATTGCGATCGGCGCATGTTCGCGCGAGCTTCCGCAGCCGAAGTTGTCTCCGGCCACTATGATGTCTCCCTGTGCGATCTTGTTCGTGAAATCCGCGTCGATGTCCTGCATGCAGTGCTCAGCCAGCTCCGCCGGGTCTGAAGTGTTCAGATAGCGTGCCGGGATGATTACGTCGGTGTCGATATTGGCCCCGAATTTATGTGCCTTGCCTTTTGTCTCCATTTTTATATCTCCTCCGGTCCGCAGATCCTGCCTGCTAATGCTGATGCCGCCGCCACATACGGGCTTGCCAGATAAACCTCCGACGATGTGTCGCCCATCCTGCCGACGAAATTCCTGTTGGTTGTCGATATGCATCTTTCCCCCGCCGCGAGGATACCCATGTATCCTCCCAGGCAAGGGCCGCACGTCGGCGTCGAAACCACACATCCCGCGTCAATGAATGTATCTATGTAACCCCTTTTGATGCATTCCTTATAAATGCTTTGTGTCGCGGGTATAATTATGCAGCGCACTCCGCCGCAGACGTGTTTTCCTTTAAATATCTCTGCAGCTGCGGCCATGTCTGAAATTCTTCCGTTCGTACATGAACCGATAACTGCCTGATCTATTTTTATATCATCCTTTTCCGCTGCGGAAATCGTCTTGGTATTTTCCGGCAGGTGCGGATAAGAAACTGTAGGCTCTATCCCGGCAAGATCTATGCGGTATTCCTCGTCATATTCAGCATCGCTGTCAGCTGCGAATATCTTATACGGTCTGCCGACTCTTTCTGCCATATATTGCTTGGTTATTTCATCGACAGGGAAAATGCCGTTCTTGCCGCCGGCTTCGATCGCCATGTTGGAAATCGTCAGTCTGTCATCCATCGTGAGATACTGTATGCCGTCTCCGCAGAATTCCATCGACTTGTACAGCGCTCCGTCCACGCCGATCATGCCTATAATATGAAGGATGATATCTTTGCCTCCGACATATTTCGCCGGCTTACCCGTCAGTTCGAACTTTATCGCCGCCGGTACCTTGAACCAGGCTCTGCCTGTCGCAATGCCCGCCGCCAGGTCCGTGCTCCCTACTCCCGTCGAAAACGCTCCGAGCGCTCCGTATGTGCAGGTATGCGAGTCTGCGCCTATGATGGCGTCTCCCGCGGCGACCAGTCCCTTTTCGGGAAGCAGTGCATGCTCTATGCCCATCTCGCCGACGTCGTAGTAATTATCTATGTCGAATCTTCTGGCAAACATTCTGCATGTCTTGCACTGTTCCGCGGACTTGATGTCCTTGTTCGGTACGAAATGATCCATTACCAGTGATATCTTCGATTTGTCGAACACTTCACCGAATCCCGCCTTATCGAATTCTTTTATCGATACGGGACCGGTAATATCGTTGGCAAGGACCATATCCAGGTCCGCGGATATCAGCTGTCCGGCGCTCACGCTTTCCATTCCGGCGTGTTCCGCCAGGATCTTCTGCGTCATTGTCATTCCCATTAGTCATCTTCCTCCTGTTTTCTTTCGACCGAACCGTTTTCGCGGTTCATTCTGTTGATTGCGCTCACCAGGGCGTTGATAGCCGCCGGTATGATGTCGTTATGCACTCCGCATCCCCAGTATACCCATCCGTTCGCATCCTGTATGGCAACATATGCTGCCGCCCGCGATGTGGATTCCAGTTCGAGCGAGTGTTCCTCGTATGTTACGAAATCATAATCGAACATGTACGGTGTCTTTCTCAGAGCATTTCTGACTGCGTCCAGACGTCCTGTTCCCGTCGCTTCGATCTGATATCTATTGTCGTCGATGGTGACTTCCATATTGACTTTCATGCCCTTATTCGTTTTATAGTCCTCGGACATCTGCGTGAATGTCGCCGCCGTAATGTCTACGAAGTCGAAGTCATTGATGTATTCTTGTTCAAACGCCGAGAAGATCTCTTCCGGCGCGAGTTCCTTATGCTCGTGATCGGAAATGCTCTTCATCATATAGCCGATCTCTTCTCTCATCGCCTTCGGAATGTGGAAGCCGAAATCCTGTTCCAGTATGTATGCGACTCCGCCCTTTCCCGACTGGCTGTTGATCCTGATGACGTCAGCTCCGTATTCTCTTCCGAGGTCCGTCGGGTCGATCGGAATGTACGGTACGCACCACTGATCGATATCTTTTTCTTCTCTGTACTTCATGCCCTTTGCGATCGCATCCTGATGTGAACCGGAGAAGGCTGCGAATACGAGCGCTCCCGCATACGGATGTCTTTCGTGCACTGTCATATCCGTGTATTTTTCATAATGCTTGACTACGTCCGGCATGTCCGAGAAGTCCAGTTCCGGATCGACACCGTGCGTGAACATGTTCATCGCGATAGTAACGACATCTACATTCCCGGTCCTCTCGCCGTTGCCGAAAAGCGTTCCTTCTATTCTCTCAGCGCCTGCGAGCATTCCGCATTCCGCATCCGCCACGCCTGTTCCTCTGTCATTGTGAGGATGGAGCGATATCACGACGCTGTCGCGGTGATGCAGATGATCACTCATATATTCGATCTGACTCGCGTAAACATGCGGCATCGACATCTGTACTGTACTCGGCAGGTTGATGTACATCTTGTGCCATGGCGTCGGCTGCCAGACGTCTATTACTGCATTGCACACCTCTGCGGCATATTCAGGCTCAGTGCCCGTGAAGCTTTCCGGAGAATACTCAAACCAGAAATTCGTCTCCGGCATGGTCGCGGCCGTTTTCTTGATGATCTCGGCTCCGTCCACGGCGATCTGCTTGACCTCTTCCTTCGATGCTCTGAAAACTTCTTCTCTCTGAACTTTGGAAACAGAATTATATAAATGTACGATTATGTTCTTGCCGCCTTTGACTGCTTCAAATGTCTTTTTGATGATATGTTCTCTGGACTGTGTCAGGACCTGTATTTTGACATCGTCAGGTATCATATTCTGTTCGATCAGCGTACGTACAAATTTATATTCCGTCTCTGACGCAGCCGGGAATCCGACTTCTATCTCTTTAAAGCCTATCTGCACAAGGTATGTGAAAAACTCAAGCTTCTGCTCCAGACTCATCGGGACCACCAGTGCCTGGTTACCGTCTCTCAAATCTACGCTGCACCAGATCGGCGCCTTTTCGATATGATCCTTCTGTGTCCATTTCATACTGTCTACCGGCGGCATGAAGTAGCCTACTTCGTACTTTTCACAATTCTGCATTTTCTTTTCCTCCATTTTTTGGTCACGCTTCTTATCCATAAAAAAAACCTCCATCTCTAATCAAGAGACGAAGGCATAAATATGCTTCCGCGGTACCACTCTTATTGGATCCGGCCATCACCGGTCCCACTCATAAGGTTTTGCTCCGGGGTGAGACACCGTTACCCGAACCTGCAGCCATCCCAGCATCGGCTGCTCTCTCTTAAGTTCATCAGTTGCGGTTTATTCCCTTCAACGCAATATTATTAACTTGAGTGTTACTTTACGCTATTTTATGTGGTTTGTCAACAAGTATTTCAGAACTTTTTTGTTATTTTTTTAAAAATGTTGAATTTGGATGTGCTTGTTGCTGTAAGTGAGCGAAAAATAGCGGTAATTTCGGCTTTTCGTGCATTTATGACATGCCTGACAGCAGTCAGTAATATTCAATAATGCTCGTTCATTTGATGTAAACAGCGCAAATGGTATTCTGCCATAGCGGGTTAGGAAGGTCACCAGTCCATGCTTCCCAATCAGCCCATCGATTCTTAATTCCCGGCTAGTATATCAGGCCCTGCCTCCTGGCCTCGAACTCCAGCTTTTCCCTGAACGCAGGATGAGCTATGCTGATCATTTTCCTGCATCTGTCCGGAATGTCGGCTCCGAACAGGTTCACGCATCCGTATTCGGTCGCGACATACTGCACGTTAGATCTCGGAGTGTCAACATATACACCGTCGGGAAGATGGAATACTATCTTCGACACCAGCCTCCCTTCCCGATCCGTGAGCGTCGAATGGAATCCAATGAAAGATTTGCCGCCGTTCGCCGCAGCCGCTCCCCTCGCATAATCCAGGTGGCCGCCGGTGCCGCTGTACTGCCTGCCCGCAAGACTGCTCGCATCGCATTCTCCTGTAATATCCATCATTACGCAACTGTTGATCGAGATCATATTGTCATTCCTGATGATGTGTTCGTAACCGTTCGAAATGCTGTAAGGCACGAACCAGAGCTCCTCGTTTTCCCTGACAAAATCCACGAGCTCCCGGGTTCCGTAGCTGAATCCGGCCACGCTCTTCCCTGGCAGATAAGTTTTTTTGCTGTTGTTGATAATGCCTTTCTTCTGCAGATAAACCATCGATTCGACAAACATTTCCGTGTGGACGCCGAGGTCCCGGTGATCCTCAAGCGCGTATCCGATAGCGTTGGCCATTCCGCCTATCCCTAGCTGTATGGTCGCTCCGTCGGGAATAAGGGGAGTAATGTGGGCGGCGATCTTTTTGTCGGTCTCGCCCGGCACCGACGGGATGATGCAGTGGAAATCGCTGTCCTCTTCCACGATCGCGTCGAACTTGCCGACAGGAATAAAGATGTCCGGATGTCCGTACACGCGCGGACAGTTCCGATTGATCTGCGCAATGATCTTCTTTCCGAACATCCAGAGATCTCCCAGCTGTCCGGCGCCCTGCGGCCCGGTACAACAGAGTCCGTTCTCATCCGGAGGCGCCGTCTCGACAAAAACCACATCCGGTTTTGCTATATCCCTGTTATATCTTCTCTCCAGTGAAAGCTGCATCGGCACAAATGTCGTAACGTGCCCCGTCTTCATATACTCTCTTTCTTTCGCCCCCAGGAACATGCACTCGTTCTTCACCATATCCGCTGTAAGTTCCGGATCACCGAGGCCCATCTCCGGGAATTTATATTCGCCCAGGATCCTGATGCCCTTGAGATCATGCGCCTTTATCGCTTTCATCAGCGCGCTCAGCAGAGCCGCCGGAGCATTATGCCCTGCGGTATGCACCCTGTCTCCGTCTCTGACAACTGAAGCTATCGCTTCATCTGCAGTCATCAGTCTTTCCTTATATATTTTTTCATAATCCATCGCACCGGACCTCCGCGCTAAACGCATTCTTTTGCTCAGTATATCACTTTTCAGGCATATTTCTTTGCCTGTCCGGACACGAGTTCTTCCGCCGCAGCCGCACCCGCTTCAAACGCCTGCACATTCGCTTCGGTAAACTTCGCCGGAAACCTCTCAATAACAGCTTCCTTCATTGCTTCTTCGTCCAGTACATCCGCCAGCACAGCCACCGCTCCCAGCGCGACCACATTGGCCGAGATTTCTTTACCCGTGACTTCCTTCGCGATCCGCGTTATAGGAATGCTGAAAACGCTCCGGCCGCGCTGAGGAACACTTTTGACAAGATCAGAATCTATTATGATTATCCCGCCGGCCGCCAGATCACCGGTGTAAGAATCGCAGGCCTTCTGCGACATTGCCAGCACCACATCGGGCTCGGACACTACAGGATAGGCGATCTTCTCATCATCTATTATTAGTTCCGATCTGCAGGCGCCGCCGCGCGATTCCGGACCGTATGATTTCGTCAGCAGAATTTCCTTGCCTTCTTTTATGCCTGCCGCTTCGGCCGTGACATCTCCCATGAGCATCATGCCCTGTCCGCCGGTCCCGCCGAATCTCATTTCAAAATGTTTCTTCATTTCAGATCCGCCCTTTCTCTCTGCGCTTCCTCGATTATCCTCGCGTATTTTTCCGTGTATTCCGAACGTCTGCTGCTGTTCACAAATTCGCCGATGATCACTTTTTCTTCCAGCTCGTCTGCGGAAAGTGTTCCGGCTTTCTCGATGCTCACCGTTTTTTCCGGCCAGGCTGCGATCATTTTCGCGCCGTCTCCGAGTCCGTTGATCCTGCCGAAAAGAGTCGGGCAATCGCACATCGCGTCTATTACCGAGAACCCTTTATGCGTGATCCCGCTGGCGATGTATTTTATCAGGCTCTGCACGTGATATGTCGTCGACCTCGCCACATACGTAGCACCTGAGCCTTCGGCCAGTCTGCAGACGTCGAACGCCGGCTCGATATTACCGTATACCGATGTCCTGGTGAATGCACCCACCGGAGTCGTCGGGGAATACTGCCCGCCCGTCATGCCGTAATTCGAATTGTTGAACACGACGACTGTCAGGTCGATGTTCCGCCGCGCCGCCTGAATGAAATGATTGCCGCCGATCGAAGTGCTGTCTCCGTCGCCTGTAACGACGATGACCTGCAGCTCGGGATTCGCCATCTTCACGCCTGTCGCAAAGGCTATCGGCCTTCCGTGAGTCGTATGGAGTCCGCAGAAATCAGTATAATTGTTCGCGCGCGACGAACAGCCGACTCCCGACACTATTACTGCCTTGTCCTGATCGATGCCCGTCCTGTCGATCGCTCTGATGATCGACTGCAGCACGATGCCGTTGCCGCAGCCCCGGCACCACATATGCGGGAGCTTATCATCCCTCATCAGTCTGTCAAATACATGCTGTTCCATTACTTCACCTCCATGATCCTGTCGTATATCATATCCGCTGTCATCAGCGCGCCGTCGTTCCTCGTGACTTTTTCTATCTTGCCGTCGGTGCCGTCGAGTTCCTTGACTATCCTGCTGAGCTGTCCGTCGTTCATCTCTGCAGTAATGATTTTTTTCGCTTTGGCCGCCTGTTTCTGCAACGCCTCGTCCGGGAACGGCCAGAGCGTTATCGGCCGGAACAGTCCGGCTTTCACGCCCTCTTTCCTCGCCTTGTCGATCGCGCCTTTGGCCACCCGCGACACAATGCCGATCGCAACGATGATTATTTCCGCATCGTCCGTTCTGTACTCCTCGTACGACTCTATTTCCTTTATATTCCAGTCGATTTTTCTTTCTATCCGCGTGAGTTTTTCAGCGATTTTCTCATAATCCGCCGTGGCCGGGAAACCCGTTTCATCATGAATGATCCCGCTCACGAACCATCTGTATCCGTCCCCGAACGATGCCATCGGCGGTATATCTGTTTCGTCGGCTTCGTACGGCTTATAGTTCCTGTCTTTCGGAACATCAGGCTTCTTTCTGTTTGTAATGCACAGTTCTTCTGCCGCAGGTATCCTGATCTTCTCGCTCATGTGCGCCATCGCCGCATCGCTGAGCACCATGACCGGCGTCCTGTATTTTTCCGCCATATTGAAAGCCCTGGCGGTTTCCCTGTAGAGTTCTTCGACCGAACTCGGTGCCGTGACTATTATCGGATGATCGCCGTGGGTCCCCCATCTGCTCTGCATGATGTCTCCCTGCGCCGGCATCGTGGCCACGCCCTGACATGGTCCCTGTCTCATGACATCGATCAGCACGCACGGCACTTCCGCGAGCATTCCGTAAGACAGATTTTCCTGCATCAGCGAACAACCCGGACCGCTCGTCGCGGTCATGGCCTTTGAACCCGCGAAGGACGCGCCGATGACAGCGGCCATGGACGCGAGTTCGTCTTCCATCTGCATGTACTTGCCGCCGTATTTAGGCAGCAGTTCCGATGCGAGTTCCGCGATCTCTGTGGCAGGAGTTATCGGATATCCCGCGAAAAAGTTCATCCCCGCGGCCAGCGCTCCCAGCGTGACCGCCTCATTGCCCGTCAGCACCCGATACTCCGGCGCATATGCTGTCTTTTCCATTACTGCATCCTCCCTATTCTGATTGCGAAGTCCGGACACCTCAGTTCGCAGAGCCTGCACATGATGCACGCTTCTTCATTTATCATCGACGGCTTTCCCTCGTCGTCGGCGCTTATCGCCTTTTTCGGGCACAGCGCGGTACAGATGCCGCAGGCCTTGCAGTATTCCCTGTTAAGTCTGAAATCAACTTTTTCTTCCTGTTTCATCCCGTTTATCTCCTTTTCTGTCTTGACTATACCACTGGCAGATATATAATAAAAATATCTATTACTGATATAAAGTATTCCTTAATATTATACTTTCCTCTCAGCGGCGGAGCGGCGCAGGCAAGGCAGTATTTCCGGGCAGGCCGTTTGCAGAAAGGCACAGAATGAATCTTGAATATTACAGAAATTTCATCGAGATCGCCGACCTCGGCACGCTGTCCGCGGCCTCCAGAAAGCTGCTCGTAGCCCAGCCAGCGCTCACCAAACAGGTCCGGAACTTCGAGGATGAATACGGCGCGCAGCTCTTCATCAGGACTGCAAGAAGAATGGAGCTCACTGAGGCCGGCAGGATACTTTATGACAAAGCGAAGAAAATGATCGCCATCGAGGATTCTGCGTATAAAGAAATCGACGCCTGCATCAGCGGCACTGCGGGAACGCTTTCGCTGGGACTCACCCCTTCGTTCCCCGATCCGTTTATCGACGCCGTGCTGTCCGATTTCCACAGCAGATTTCCCGATATCGAATTCGACATCCACGAGGACACGACCCCGGCGCTCCTGAGAATGATAACCGACGGCATCGCAGAAGTCGGCATAGTCCGGCCTCCGGGGCGGCTCCCCATATCAATCACGGAGGCGGCAGCCATCCCCGAACACTTGCTTGTGATCGGGAAACGCGGTAATGTATGGATGGATCCCTCGCAGGAAACGATCGATCTCAGGACTCTCAGCGGCGTCCCGCTCAGCCTGCCGCGAGGATTCGCTCCGCTAATAACCGACGAATGCCTGCGGCGCGGATTCAGACCGAAACTGTTCAGTGTTTCGACATCGAGATATCTGACCTTGTTCTGGGCGAGGCAGGGATCATCACTGGCCCTTATTCCGGGAAGCGATCCGGAAAAATTCGCCTCGGACGAACTGATCTGCCGCAGACTCAGAGGCAAAGCTTTTGCCTCATCGCGTTCACTCGTCCGCAGTAGTGAGAAAAAATTATCAGCAGCGGCCGCTGAGTTCACAGGATATTGCATGCAGCAGATAGGAGAAATAAAATGATAATCGACACAAAATACCGGGAACTTTTCGTTTTCTGTTCGACCGTTGAAGACGGCGATATGTCAGGGACCTGCGACAGCCGCGGCGGTGAACATTTCACGACATTCCGCGAGAAAACCGGCCTCGCGAAAATGCCGCTCTATTTCTTTCATATCCTGCATGCCGATAAAATAACCAAATACCCTCTGACCCGCGCATATCACAGAGAGGAGAGCACAAAGTCCTGGCCGTTCCTGTCGGACGACTGGTTCATAGATACCGATGCACTTATCACTCATCAGAAGGGAACATATTTTGCGATCGGTTTCGGCGACTGCAATCCCGTAATAATATACGATCATGTGAAGCAGCGTCTCGCATTCGGACACTGCGGATGGCGCAGCACGGTGATGAACCTTCATCTTAAGATGGCTGACGCCCTCACCGAAGCGTACGGCAGCCGGCCTGAAGATATGGCAGTAATATTCGGTCCCGCGATCAGGCCGCAGTCTTACGGTTTCGCGAACGAGCCGGATCAGCTGCATGACCCCGCATGGAAAGAGCACATCACCTTTGCAGACGGGCTTTACCACATCGACCTGGCCGGATACATGGCGGACAGCCTGGAACAAAAAGGCATTGCCGCATCGGAAATCACTATGCCGTTCGCCAACACTTACGAAGACCCGAGATTTTACTCGCATTACCGCGCCCGCGAAAAGGGAGATCCGGACGGCAGATTCATATTCGGAGCAGGCATACGATCGAAGGAAGACGTCCTGCCTTAGACTATTTTCCGTAATTTGATGTGGAATGTGAATATTTATGAAATTTACATGTACAAAAAATATTGGTCCTTTTCATTACAAAGGACATATTTCAGTTGATAAAAAAAAGTCAGAGTATTATGATTAATATTGTCAGATATAATTAATGTTAGGAGGAATACCAGACATGAAACAATTAACTGAAATCAGATGGCACGGACGCGGCGGTCAGGGTGCCAAAACAGCATCATTGCTGCTGGCTGATGTTGCATTCAACACCGGAATGCAGGTTCAGGGTTTCCCGGAGTATGGTCCAGAAAGAATGGGCGCTCCGATCACAGCCTACAACCGTATCAGCACAGACCCTATCAGAGTCCACTCGAACATCTATCAGCCTGACTACGTAGTAGTCGTTGACGAAACGCTTCTCGACACAGTCGATGTTACAAGCGGTCTCAGCAAGAAGGGCGCAATTGTTATCAACTCGCCAAAGACCGGCGAAGAACTCAGACCTAAACTTCACGGATATACAGGAAAAGTATATACAGTAGATGCCAGGAAAATCTCCATGGAAACACTCGGAAGATACTTCCCTAACTCTCCTATGCTCGCAGCTATCGTCAAAGTGAGCAAAGTCATGGAACAGGACAAGTTCATGGAAGAGATGAAGGCTTCATACAAGCATAAATTCGCACACAAGCCGCAGGTCATCGAGGGCAACATGAAGGCACTCGAAA
>JALCRY010000029.1 GCA_022652985.1 Eubacteriaceae bacterium
CGTATATTATCGCAACATGGTCAGCAAAGAATTCGGTAAAGCAAGTGATTGCATTGAGTGCGGGCAATGTGAGAAGATTTGTCCACAGCATATAGAAGTGATATCCTGGCTGAAAAAAGTAGCTGAGAAACTGGAAGTGGAAATTTGATATAAGTGAGTTATAATAGTGAAAAAATTGAAACGCTGTCAGACAAAATAATTCGGCTTTTGAGAATCATCATTTGTATCGTGAAATAATCAAGAGAATGTAAAATCCTGCACACGTGACAGAATACTATGATTTAGATATGATAATTTTTGTTGACTATTGCAAAAGTGACATTTTGACAGCCGGAAATGCGATATTGGCATTGGAATCATTTTACATATTGAGAGCCTTGATGTATAATATATTAAAATATATTTCATGCATAAGCATTATGAGGGAATAAAATGGTAAAAATCAAATCACTAAGTGACCAGGTATATGATTACATAATTAACCAAATTAAAACCGGCAAACTGGCATATGGAGCAAAGGTCAATGAAAATAAGCTGATAGAAGAATTAAATATCAGCAGAACTCCGATAAGAGAAGCACTTATACAGCTTGCATCCGATAATGTCCTTGATAATATTTCACGGAAAGGCTTTTTCGTAAAAAGCTACAGTGATGAAGAAGTCGATGAAATCTATAGCGTTGTAGGAATACTGGACTCAAATGCCATTAAATTGGCAATCCCGCATTTGAAATCAGCACATTTGAAAATGATGCGTTTTGAAGTGGAGAAGATGGCGATTGCGATTAAAGAGAAGAACTATGAAATGTATACTTTGTCTCAGGAAGAATTCCATTCGATATATCTGGAACAGTGTCACAATAGTTATTTGATTGCATTGGTGAAAGATATCTGGAAAAAATCTTTAAGGACGACATATTATTCGTTAGATCAAGAAGAGTTATTCAAGACGTTAACTTCGGTAAATGAAGAACATCTTGTTATTATCGATTTGATCGAGAAAAAAGATATCGAAGGCGCCGGAGATTTTGTCTATAAGCATTGGAGTGAACATTTGATTTAAGTAGTATTATTTATGAAAGCAGTGCACAGAACATATTGTGCACTGCAATTTTTTTGTGCGAATAAATGAGTCAATACAAAAATAAAATAACAGATCGATGCATTTGTGCGTGAACTGCCTTAAAATATTCTTGCATAAAATATATTTTATGCTAAAATAAAATCAATCAATATATCAAAAGGGCCGAAATGAAATCTAAACATACGAAAATAGTTACGGCGACAGATAGGAGGTTCTATTTTGAGCAGGATTCTTGTTGAATCAGAAAGATGCAAATCGTGCGGAATATGTATTGACGCTTGCCCAAAGAGGGCATTAGCTATGTCAAAAGAAATCAATGGCAGTGGATACAGAATAGTGGATTTGGATGCAGAGAAATGCATTCAGTGTGGTATTTGCTGTTACGTTTGTCCGGATTGTGCATTGGAAAGGGAGGCGTAAAAGATGGCAGAAATAATTAAAGGAAATCATGCTATTGCAGAAGCGGCGATAAGATCTGGATGCAGATTCTTTTCCGGATATCCGATTACTCCACAAAGTGAAATACTTGAATACATGTCCTGGCGTTTAAATGAAGTTGGAGGAACATTTGTCCAGACTGAGTCTGAACTGGCAGGTATTTCTATGTTATATGGTGCAGCCAGCTGTGGATTCAGAACAATGATCAGTTCTTCGGGTCCGGGATTCAGTTTACTTCAAGAAGGAATTTCTTATCTTGCAGCAGCAGAAATACCTTCCGTAGTCGTTGATCTTATGAGATTCGGAAGTGGACTCGGAGATATTTCACCTGCTCAAGGTGATTATCTGCAAGTCGCAAAGAACGGCGGGCATGGTGACTATCGATGCATTGCATATGCCCCGGCTTCGATACAGGATGTAGTTGATTATATGAATAAGGCATTTTCAATAGCAGAAAAATACAGAAATCCTGTATTAATGGCATGTGACGGGACCATCGGACAGATGGTTGAGTCAGTGGTATTCCCTGAAATGTATCAGCATGATCCTGATCAGTTTGACTGGTCAATAAAAGATCAAAGAGAAACTGTACATAAGCAGGTAACATCTAAAATGTACTATGACTATATTGATGAAGATTATTGTGCACATTTTAGAGAGAAATATGATGCTATGGAATCTGAGGCAGAATGGGAATCGTTTTATGCGGAGGATGCAGAACTGATTCTTGTGAGTTATGGGACAATGTCCCGGATATGCAGGGATGCTGTCCTTCTTGCAAGGAAAGATGGACTCAAACTTGGTATGATCAGGCCGATTACATTATGGCCGTTTCCAAAGCAGGCGTTTAAGGCAGTTACACCAAAAGCTTTCTTGACAGTGGAAATGAGTGTGATTCCGCAGATGGCGGAAGATGTATCTTTAGCAGCACGCGGCATTGCACCAAACTATTCGTATACGACAGGAATGCATTATCCTGATGAGGTCAGAATAATTGAAGAAGTGAAACTAGTGTTGGACAATAAGAAGGAAGAGGTGTGATATGCAGGAAAATATTTTAACACCGAAATTGGTGGTGAAGGAAAATAAATTCTGCCCGGGATGCGGTCATGGTGTAATTGAAAAACTCATATGTCAGGTACTTGAAGAAAAAGGACTTGAAAATGAAGCCGTGGGGATTGTAGCGGTAGGATGTGCCTGCCTAATTACTGACTATATGGGCACGGATTGGATTCAGGCGCAGCACGGTAGAGCACCAGCGGTAGCAGCGGGTGTAAAACATGTGCGTCCAGGCAAATTTGTGTTCACATATCAGGGAGACGGAGATGCTGCCGCAATAGGCTTATCGGAAACTATGTATGCAGCTAAAAGAAATGAACCGATTACAACATTTTTTGTCAATAACGGAGTTTTTGGAATGACCGGCGGTCAGATGGCACCTACTTCATTGCTGGGGCAAAAGACAACCACGTCACCGTTTGGATGCGACTATTCCAAAGCAGGTGAGCCAATAAAGCTGGCAGAACTGCTTGCAACATTTAATGTCGGCTATATAGCAAGAGGCAGTATTGCAAACTATTCGGAACTGATGAAGACAAAAAAATACATTTCAAAAGCTATCGACTGTCAGATACAGAATAGAGGGTATTCGTTTGTGGAAATTCTTTCACCATGTCCAACAAATTGGAAGATGTCTCCGGTTGACAGTTTGAAAAGAATTGAAACAGAGGCCATGACATATTTCGGATGTGGTGAACTGAAAGGACAGGTGCAGAATGATTAAAAAAATAATTTGCTCAGGTGCAGGTGGTCAGGGAGTGCTTACTGTGGGAATGATAATAGCTCATGCGGCGGCAAGCCAAGATCTCCACATTACATGGGTGCCTGAATATGGATCCGAAATGAGAGGTGGAACAGCTTCATGCAAGGTCAAGATTTCAGATAATGTTATTGGCAGTCCGTTTGTGCAGAATCCGGACATTCTTGTTGCAATGAATGAGAACGCAATAGAAACGTATGGTAAAGATATTGAGGAAGACGGTTGCATCATATATAACAGTTCAATCATTACGGAGATACCTGTTGGTACGGATTATGAAATGTATGGAATCCCGGCATATGAAATAGCGAGGGAATATGACAATACAAGAGGTGTTGGCATCGCAATAATAGGCGGAGTATTCGCTTATTCGAAATTGTTATCTTTGGAGGCGGCTTTGAGTGCATTAACAGATTATTTTGAGCATAAAGGAATCGATCCCCAAAAGAATATTCAGGTGTTTAAAGCCGGATATGTATATATGAACAAACTCATTACAGAAACCATGTAGGAGGTAGAATTATGAGTAAAGGAAGAATCTTTATTACGCTATGTGCGCTGGGAGCAGCAGGTGGTTCAATTTACATTATTCCATACATCAAATATGTGTTTTATGATCAGCAGTTAAATGTTATGGGAATCAGCAATGCTCAATCCGGCTTGTTGCTTACGGTGTTTGCAATTACAGCAATAGTGCTGTTTATTCCAGGCGGACTGATGGCAGATAAATTTAATTCAAAAAAATTAATTATTGTGTCATTGCTGGGAACGACTATATTGACTTTTATATATGCGTTTACTTTAAGTTATCATCTGTCTTTGGTGATTTGGGCAGGATTGGGAGTAACAACAGCAACTACTTTTTGGTCAGGTTTTATTAAAACAATTGATTTCATAGGTGAAGAAAAGGATTCAGGAAAAGTATTTGGAATCTACTATGCGATGAATGGAATTTTCGCTGCAATCATCAATTCAATAGCATTAAAGGTATCGACTGTAGCAAGCACAGAGAAAGCAGGATTCTTTGCTGCACTTATAGTGATTGGGGCATCTACTCTGATTTCAGCAGTTCTTGTAGTGATATTCCTTGATCAGTCTAAAGTTCAGGAAGAAATCGATCGCAGAGCCAGTAATGAAACAGGCGTAACTCTAAACGACGATTCGTTCAAACTTGGAGATATCAAAGAAGTAATGAAAATGCCGAGCGTTTATGCACTGGCATTACTGGATTTTGTTGCATATTCGCTTTATTCGAGCGCGTCATACTTTACACCTTATCTTACAGATGTTATTGGCCTTACTCCATCGGAATCGGGAGTTTACGCAATAATAAGGACATATCTGTTTATGCTTCTGGCACCGATAGGAGGACTGATGTGCGACAAAATATTAAAGAAATCAGCAAGGTGGTTTATGATTGCTTGGACTGTGGTTGCTGTTCTGATATTTGGCGTAACAAAAATACCGGGGGATGCATCTGCAACATTTGCAAGCATATACACATTATTACCTGCGGCATTCACTATGGCAGTGTATGGAGTCTGCTTCTCGATAATAAGAGAACTTCATATCCCTGCAAAGGTGCTGGGAACAGCAATAGGACTGGCATCTATCTTCGCTTGGCTCCCTGATTTGTTTATGCATACAATGTTTGGCGTTTGGCTTGATAAGTACGGAAATGGAGGGTATTCAAGAATTTTCATATACCTGATTATTATTGCGGTCGTTGGAATATTAGTTTCTTTCCTCGTACGCAGGAAGGATGCACATTATTCGGCTGATCAGCAATTGTCATAAATAAATTGTGATTGCGGGGTTATTTATATGGATAACAAATTAAAGAAAGATCTTGGCCGTCGGCAGATGAACATGATTTCAATTGGCGGAGCTATAGGAGCCGGATTGTTTTTCACCAGTGGAAATGCAGTCAGCCAGTCAGGACCAGGGGGCGCAGTTACAGCATATTTGATAATGGGAGTACTTGTGTATATCATAATGATTTCCTTAGTTGAGATTTCTTCTGCTATGCCGATTCCCGGCGCTTATACAGAATATCCCAGACGGTTTGTAAGCCCTGAATGGGCGTTTGGTAATGGCTGGTCATGCTGGCTGGGGTTAGCGTTTACTGTTACAACTGAAATTGTGGCTGCTTCAATACTGATGAAGTATTGGTTCCCAAACAGTTCTTCAACTATGTGGTCAATGATTTTTCTTACGATAATGCTGGGATTGAATTTGTTGCCAATAAAGGGTTTCGGAGAGTCAGAATACTGGCTCTCTGAAATCAAAGTAGTAGCAGTTATTATATTTATTATCATTGGTTCGCTTATGATAGCAGGGATAATAAACGGGAATCACATGGGGTTCGGAAATTGGACTTTGTCTCATGAAAACGACAAAGCTCCATTCATTAACGGTGCACAAGGTATATTGAGTTCGTTTCTGGTTGCCGGTTTTTCGTTTTGCAATGTGGAAATGGTAGCGATATCGGCAGCGGAAAGCAAAGATCCGGGTGCAGACGTTCCAAAAACAATAAGCGGTGTATATCTTAAAATATTAATATTTTATATTGCTACGTTAGTAATTATAGGGACATTGATTCCTTTTTCGGATGCAAGACTGTTAAATACAAGTTTAAATAATATTGCATCATCTCCTTTTGTAATCATATTCAACGCTGCAGGCTTCAAAGCCGCTGCATCTGTAATGAACGTTGTAATAATCACTGCTTTACTGACCTCTGGTAATGCTTCGATTTATGCAGCATCACGTATGTTGTTTGCAATGGGAGAGAATCATCTTGCTCCTAAATATTTTGCGAAAGTAAATAAACATAATGTACCTGTAAGAGGCGTTGTTGTGACTGTAATGATTGGATGTGTAGCATTTTTCACTTCTATAATTGGTGAAGGTAAAGTCTATATGGCTGTCTACAGTCTTTCGGGGATTTCATGCTTTATTAACTGGCTTTCGCTGCTGCTTGGTCAATACCGGTTCAGAAAAGCTGTATTAGTCCAAAAGGTGGACTTGAAAAAAATGCCGTATGTCGCTAAGGGATTTCCATATTTGCAGATGGCAGCAATTATTATGTGCATCATTGTTATTTTCTGCGCCAATATATGGGTATTCAGTGACTTCAACTGGTTTGACTTTCTGACTAACTATGGATTGATTCCTATTTTCGCCGCATTGGTGATCGGTTATAAGAAATATCATAAAACAAAAATTGTAAAACTGGAAGAGTGTGATCTTTCAACCATACTGAATAATAAGATGCAATAAAAAAATTGGAGGGAAAAAATGAGTGTGAAATATGCAGACAGAACAAAGGAAATGCAGGCATCGGAAATAAGAGAATCATATAAACTGATGGATATACCCGGAATGATTTCGTTATCTTCTGGAAGTCCTGATCCCGAATTGTATCCGATAGAAGAATTTAAGCAGGCTCAAATGCGCGTAATGGATGAGATGGGGAGAAGTGCGCTGGCATATGGGCAGACAGATGGCTGGGATCCTTTAAGGGATAAAATTGTCGAGCGGATGAAAAGGAAATGCGGAGTAGAATGTTCAAGAAACAATATTATCATTATGAGTGGTTCTCAGCAGGTACTTGATTTTGCGGCCAGAATTTTCATTAATGATGGGGATACAATAGCTTGTGAGACTCCTTCTTATATGGGGGCGTTTAATGCTTTCACGCCGTGCAGACCGAAATATGCTGATATAGCAACGGATCGTGATGGGATGCTGCCTGAAGCTTTGGATGAAGCGTTAAGCGAAAATCCGTCAATCAAAATGATTTATGTAATACCTAATTTCCAGAATCCGACAGGTCATCAGTGGAGCCTGGAACGCAGAATTGCGTTTATGAAGGTCATCAATAAATATAATGTCCCTGTCTTGGAGGACGATCCTTATGGGGAACTGATATATGAAGGAGAGTCTCTGCCGACGCTAAAGTCGATGGATACAAAGGGGCTTGTTGTATATGCTGGATCATTTTCGAAAATACTTGCTCCCGGACTAAGAGTAGCGTGGATATGTGCAGAGGAAGAAATGGCAGAAAAATTCATGTTTGCAAAACAAGGTGCAGATCTGCAGACTTCACAGCTTGCCATGATGGATGTTGACAAATATATGGAAATGTATGATTTGGATAAACATGTACAAGAAATAATAAAGTGCTATCGCCAAAAAAGAGATCTTATGGATGCTTTGATGCATGAATATTTTCCACAATCTGTTACATGGGAAAAGCCAAAAGGAGGGTTATTCATTTGGGTTACTCTGCCAGATAACGTTGATTCTCGTGAAGTCCTGGATGTATGCCTGAAGAATAAAGTGATGTTTGTGACAGGATCCATGTTTTATCCTAATGGAGGTATAAATAATACATTAAGACTGAATTTCTCGTGGATGAAAGAAGCGGACATAATAGAAGGAATTACACGTATGGGCACAGCGCTTCATGAAGCAATAGACAAACAATAGTGAAGCACCGGAGGAAATATGAATAAAATAATAAATCTAAAAGAGGCAGTGGATCTCATTCATAGCGGTGATACTGTAATGGTTGGCGGATTTACATATTTCGGATGCCCATTGCATCTGTTGTATGAATTAGCTGACAGAGAGGTAGATAATTTGACCATTATTTCTGAGGATCTAGGATATGGAGGACTTCCATATCTTCAAGGTGCCGGAGTACTGATCAATAATGGGCAAGTGAAAGAAGCACAGGTTTCGTTTATTGGATATTATCCCGAAATCACAGAAGCTGTAAAAGATGAAAGACTCAAATTGACACTTATTCCACAGGGAACACTTGCAGAAAGAATAAGGGCGGGCGGATCCGGTCTCGGAGGTTTTTATACACCTGTAGGTGTAGGAACTGTTGTTGAAGAGGGAAAAGAAATAAAGATAATAAATAATAAAAAATATCTTTTAGAGTATCCTCTCAGAGCAGACGTCGCATTGATAAAATGCAAAACAGCGGATCATCTTGGAAATGCCGCATTTAAATATACAGCAGAGAATTTCAATCCGCTAATGGCGATGGCTGCTGATCTGGTGATACTGGAAACTGAAGAGCTTGTTGAAAACGGAGCTATTGAACCTGATAGTGTGGATTTGCCGGGAGTTTTCGTTGATAAGATTGTGTTATGCAAGGATGTAGTGATATGAGTGATATTAATCGACAAATAATTGCCTGCAATATTGCAGATATGCTGGAAGATGGCATGTTTGTGAATCTTGGCGTTGGAATACCTACCTTGATCAGTAACTATATTTCATATGGCAAAACAGTATTGCTTCATGGTGAGAACGGCTGCATAGGTCAGGACAAGGTGCTGGATAACGATAAGTTGTTATATGACAGAAAAGAAATAACGGAGTGGCTGGCATCTCATGGCGGGAAAGACAGCGACTGGAGAAGGGGACATAGAGATCTGAACAACGCCGGAGACTCATTCATTACTATGATTCCTGGTGCATCGTGCTTTGACAGTGCAATGTCATTTGCAATGGCGCGGGGAGGGAGACTGGATGCGACGGTACTTGGAGGATTGCAGATTGATAAATATGGAAATCTCGCAAATTGGATGGTCCCTGGGAAAATGATAAACGGTATGGGAGGTGCCATGGATCTAGTATGCGGTGCAAAGAAAGTCATTGTAGCTATGGAGCATTGTTCCAAATCTGGCGCTCCCAAAATTGTTGAAGAATGCTCGTTGCCTTTGACGGCAGTGGCATGTGTGGATGTTGTTGTTACAGAGTTATGTGTTATGGAACATAAAGATAACAAATATCTGGTGAAATCAATTTCGCCAAATACTTCACCGGATGAAATATTAAGTAAAACAGAAGCAACTGTAGTATTTGATACTGAAGTAAAAACAATGCGGATTCCTCCAGCATAATAAGTTACAGCATCGAAGAACAAATAAGGTGTAATTTCATAAGCCGTGCATTTTGGAAAAGAGAGTTTCAGGATGCACGGCTTTTATTTGTTTGAAAGGTTCTTTTTATTTGCTGCGGCAATAAAATAACTATTGCCAGGAAGTCCGGGGCAATGGGTAAAGCAAATGTTGCTGCAACAACATTTGTGTCAGATATAATCAGTACTTACGCAAATCAAAATATGTTGCCGTCTTATCAGACCAAATGGTAAATATGTCGCTTCAGTGCCTGAATCTCGCATCTGTGAAAATGCGGGCGAATACCAGGCCGAGCGGAAGGGCAATAACGATCAGCATGGCGCTGGTGAACCAGTAAGCTCCTGTCGTGATCGAAGTCATGCCAATATTGTAAACTGCGCGGTACATATATAACCCGGGAACCATGATAACTATCGACGGCACCGTAAGGGAGATCCGCGGGTAGCCTAAATACTTTTTTATCAGTGAGGCCAGAAGACCCGCTGCCAGTGCGCCGATAAACGCGGCAGCTGCGCCGGGCATCGGGGTGAGACTTACGAGCTCCAGCCGCAATGTGTTTGCGACTGCACTGATAAGGCCCGCAGCAGCAGCCATTTTGCGCGGACTGTTGAACATGATGGAGAAGCCGTAGACACCGCAGAAACTGGCAGGCATGCGGAGAAGAAAAAGCATTCCCGCACTTAGATCGAGCGGAGCGAAATCAGCCGGTTTAAAGCCGATCGCAGCAGCAGTCAGCCAGGCGACCAGCGTAGCCAGTAGTATAATCATGAGCGCGTAAAGCAGCCGCTCGATGCCGGAGCGCATATCGAGCTTCGACAAGTCGATACCGCTGGTAATGAACGGGAAGCCGGGGATGATAAAGAGCATCGCGCAGATATATCCGGCTTCATAGGAGACGGATACACCGGCGAAAGTTTCCAGGCATCTGATAATGCAGAAATACACGAGGCAGGCGGCAGCTACCCCTGCGGCGGTGCCGGCAAAGAAATGAATATGCCGGTCGGTCATCTTCCTGCGCACCATATTCCCGGCTGCAGCTCCGAAAAAAGAACATATCATTTCAATAGGCGCTCCGCCGAGCAGAAAGCAGAATGCCGCGCAGGCGAGACCTGCTGCCAGTCCCACAGACAGGACAGAATACAGGCCTCCGCATTTCTGGATATTATCCAGCTCGGTATGGATCTGACCGACGGACATAGTGCTGCCTTTTTCTTCAAACTCGATAACAAAATCTTCGATCAGAGAGAGTTTGCGGGTGTCCACACCGGTCGACGGCAGCGTTAGAGTCTGAGTATCTATATCGCTTCCGCACATACAAGTGTATTCCAGAGAAACGAGCCCTATATCCGCACGGCAGGTAACTCCGAGAACATGTGCGGCAATGCTCATGCTGTTCCTTACGCGCCAGGCCCCTGTTCCGCAGGAAAGCATGATATAACCGATGCGTCCGATAATAGAAGACTTTTCACGCAGACTGGCATCGACGGCAGCTTTGCCGCTGTCGCTGACTTCATAATCATGCCAGGGAATGTCGACATGAGGAGAAGTGAATTTTTTCCTCATTTCTGCACGCTTGCGGGCCTTTTTTATTTCATCGCTGCTTTTCATTGAAAACCCTTTCCTGATTGTTTTTTGCCGCCGATATTATTTACCATTTGTTATGCACATGCTCTGCGAATACCATGCAGTCATGCAGCCCGATCACGGTCCCGTCGTCAAGGACCGCCTGTCCGCTCATCTTTCCGAACACCTGATGCGGGATCATGCAGATGACTTTCAGATCCACCGGATCCTGCCTGTCGATCACCGGCTGGAATGACATTTCGAACCGCCCGTCGGTTTCCGTGAACGTCCAGGGCGACATATAATCATAAGATCCATCCGCCTTCTCGGGGATCCTGAACTGAACATCCTTCAGCTTATGAGACTTGCCGTTATAGAACAGCATATTTTCGGATGCCGCCGACGTATCGCCGAAACCATAGCCGATATTGAAGCCGAAGCGGCTTCCGTCTGCGAGTATCGTCTGTCCCGAACCCCAGTACCAGGTATTATCGTAAGTCCAGACACCGCGTCCCCAGTCCAGAGCCGCCAGAGCGCCGTTCTCCGGCCCGAACCGGTATTCCCGGCTGCCCAGTGTAACGACTCCGTCGGCGCGCAGGCAGTTGATTTTCTGGTTGTAATAAAAATGGTGTTCCTGAGAAAACGGTGTAGCAATGACCATTGATTCCTCGGGAGTGTCCGTCAGTTCGATGCGGAACCGCAGGTCGGACTTTGTTTTGCAGTAATGGCGAATTGTGCCGAGGAGCATACGTTTCTCTCCGTCATTGAAGAATGCCATTTCGGCAGTTCCGACCTTGGCGGACAGGTCGCCGCATACCGATGTGTTCGGCAGGTGCAGCTTTCCCAGGGGCAGGATACCCATCGCTCCGTCATTCATCTGAGTCGGATTTTTCCCGAATGTGAGCAGAGAAGCGGATAAATTGCTTACGTAACCCGCGTCGGAAATCGTCAGAGCCAGTCCATGATCCTGACAGCCGATATAGTAGTAATCCCATTCTTTGATCCGGTACTTCGGCGCACGGATATCAGCTCTGTCGTATTCCCAGAAGAGCTTCTTCGCAAACCCCGGCTCCGCAATATCACCATTGCTGTTCAGCAGCCGCTGCGGCTCATAGATTTCATGCTGCATACCGTTTCTCCTTTCATCTTTCTCATCTTATCTAACATCAAAATTGATCACCAGTACATTGTCCGGCTCATGGTCCGTTCCGATCATCATTGGCCAGACCCGCTTATAATAATCGCGCCACTGCCGGTCAGATGTCCGGCCGTACCCGGCATTGCAGATATTCAGAAGGACAAGTTTAGTCTGAAAGCCGAACATGCATCTTTTACTGTTCATCTTGTGCAAAAAAGTCAGCCGGTTGGCCAGCTGGTAGCAGCCGTTCGTCCATTTGTCGAAATCGCCTTTGTGACCATAATAAATGTTATATACTTCATACATCGCTTTAGTTATCCGCCGGCGGCTTTCCGGGTCCGAAGCAGTCATTTTCGTACCCTTCATTTCCGAGATGCGGGCTTTTGCTTCCACGATATAAAAAGTCCGGCCCGCCGCATTCACATCGGGATCCACAGCCAGCCCGTCCCAGACAGGCTGACGCCGCGGCCACCCGGCCCAGAACGAAAACTGCTTACGCCATTCCTCGTAAGGAAACCGGGAGCTCATATTGAGACGCTCATAGACATCCCTGCTGCACAGCTGATACTCTTTGTATTGATCTTTCGCGAGCGGCGAAAACCAGTCGAGACCGGATGCTCCGATCATGCCTTCAAAACGCTGTCTTAAAACGTCATCGTTCACGATATTTCTTATCCAGTACTGACTGCCCTGCTTCACAGGGTCGCTTGTTGCTGCCCGGCTCATAGCCTAACTCCTCTCCGTCACAAATCCGTTCCAGTTGTCCGCATACTGCAGCAGTAATGTCAGGGGCATTTCCTTAGCCGCTACACTGCGGTTGTCCTCCACATACTGACCGTCGTGATACATGATCGCCTGCGCTTCCACCGGCGTCAGATAAAGATGCTGCATCACATGATACAGACTCCGCAGCGGTACGCTCATATAAATCATATCCTTATTATACTCGTACGGCGGCCAGGCATCAAATCCGGCTGCCGCCTGCTTCGGTGACGGATCACGTTTGAAGTAGAGCGGGTTCCCGGGATATCCGGCCTTTCCGAGATCGTGGAGCAGTCCGACGATCACGCAACTTTCATCCGATGCGGCGTTCAGTGCAAGCGTATCTCTGAGAAGCAGTAATGTTTCCGCGACCCCGACGCTGTGCCTCAGCAGACCGTTTTCTTCGCAAAGGTGATATTTCGTCGAGGCAGGCGCTGTCAGAAACGATGTCTTCATTTCGACATATTTCATGAGTTCCGCGAACGAATCGCTTCTATCACTGACCACAAGACTTTTCAGCGCTTCGTATCTGACCAGCAATTCTTCTGTATTATTTTTCATTGTGCTTCCTCCTTTATTTTCCTGTCACTGTTATATCATTTTTGATGTACCATTTTTGACCCACGCATGATGCTAATATCAAAGTGAAAGAAGGAGGTGACAGAAATGATGTTTTACAAATGCAGTGCAGGGCTGGATGAAGTGATTGATGAGCAGGATGTGATCTGCGTTTATTACAAGATCATTGAGCAGAGTGCTGAGGAAAATAATGTTGATGTTGAATTCGGGCGGACGGATATGATCGGTCTCATGGACCCGTATTACGAAGAAACCGGCAACGCGATATTCCGGGATTACTATGATCATCTGAAACACGTGGAAGAGGAAGTGAACTTATATATCACCGAACCTCATAATGTGCAAAAATGGAGCAGCCTGACATATGCCGGATTGTTTAAACATCTGCAGGATGCCGGGACTGAACTCACGAAAAGGGAAGGCAGTTTCCATTATGTATCCAATCCGACCGGCGGATTCATGTGCTTTCTCTGGGATTGTCTGGCAGCAGAAGAGCTGGAGAAGATGGGTATCAGACCGGATACGGGCAGGTATATTTACCTGCAGCTGGAGAATAATCAGCTGGCAGTCAAGCTGGAAGCGAATGAAGATGCAGAGCGCGATAAGGTCCGGGAGCTTCGCCGACAGCTGTTTGAGTACTGCAGACGGAAGAACAGCGATTTCCGCAAAAAGACTTTTAGATACGGCAGATGGATGACAGTGGGCTACATCGAATACGACGGGGCGGATTATCTGGCAGCGATAAAGAAAATGGAAAAGCTCATGGATGATATGGTGCGTGAATTCCGCTGCGTGCAGTAAGCGGCACTGTTGCATTTCGAAATATTTGATAATATAATTATTCAGGGAACAATGGAGGGCATATTGTTATGGAGATTACATTATCACGCCGGAATGCAGAGGCGGAAAAAATCGCAGAGAAGATATTTGAGGATGCTTTCCTTGCTTCAGATGAGCCTGCTGCCAGGAAACTTGCAAACAGCGACCGTAAGATGCCGCTGGAAGGCATAGTGCAGACAGTGTTGCTTCTGGATCTGGCGGTGCGGCTTGACGAACCTGAATTTTTCGCCTGGACGGGGCAGTGGACTATGGTAATGATGAGCCGTCACATGCCTTTCATGTCGGAGGAACAGGTGCGGAAATATCTGATTATGTTCTGCCTGATCATGAAAAAACATCTGTGGTGGCTGGAAAACGACGAGCAGCGGACGCGTGCATGCGCCATGCTTGATGCGGCTGCTGACAGGGTAAGCAAAACGGTATGCACCGAGCAATATCATGATTACATCAGCGAAGAACCGTATGCGGCGGAAAAGGCCGAATATATCGGCTGTCTGCTGAAAAGGGATATCAGGGGTGCCGGCCGATGCATTATGACTGCTGTTGAAAGGCTTTCGGTCAAGGATGTCTATACGAAGATCATCCAGGAAGTAATGTATGCGATAGGTGAGATGTGGCTGCAGGGGAAAATCACAGTGGCTCAGGAACATTACTGTACAGCGGCTACACAGACAATTGTGGCGCAGGTATATCCGAGACTGATAGATGTGCCCAGAGATAAAGGGCGGGTCGTTATCGCATGCATAGGCAGCGAACTTCATGAGCTCGGAGCGAGAATGATTTCTGATATCCTGGAAAGTGAAGGCTGGGATTCGATTTTTCTGGGGGCGGCGGTCCCGCTTCCGGATTTGATTTCTGTGGTACAGGAAGAAAAACCTCAGGTGTGTATACTGTCAGTGGCGCTCCAGCAGGGTGTGCTCGAATGCATTGAGACTGTGGCGGCACTGAAGAATGAGTTTCCGGATCTTATTGTGGCGGTGGGAGGCCATGCTTTTTCGGTTCTCCGGAACGGCGCCGGATATGCGGGAGCCGATATATTTGCGTCTTCTCTCGATGATCTTATTGAACAGATGAACGCTGCGGTGTGAACCGTACTGGTGAAAATAATGTGAAACAAAGGTGGAAGATTTGAAGTTTCTTGTGGATATAAATGATGCCGGCGATATCGAGGCCATTGCCAGGATCGGCGGAGAGACTGACAACAGAGGCAGCAATGCCGGCGGGACGGCTGAAGCAGGCATAGCAGAGGAAAGCGCGGACAGAGTAATTATCGAGGATGCTTTCCGGAGGATGTTTGCAGATGAAGGGTTTGACAAATACACTGCGGATTATTTTAACAACATACATAAGATGAACAATGATCTGATCAACGCGCAGCACAAGCTGGGACGGGCTTTGAGAATTGCCAGTGAGTCAGAGAAGGAAAAGGCGGAATTTATTTCGCGTCTCAGTCATGATATAAAAGCGCCGCTCGGTATCATTACTGCCATGACAGATTTCGCCATAGAAAATGTTGATGACCAGAAAAAGCTTCTGGAAAAATTGCAGCATATCAAATTGGCAAACGAATATCTGACCAATCTCATAAACGATATGCTCGAACTTTCAAGGGCGGACAACGCCAGGATGAAACTGCATCTGTCGCCTTACATGATCGATGATTTTGTCAATGATGTCGGGACGATACTGATGCCTCTCTGCGAACAGCGCTGTATAGATATAGCAATACTCAGGGGAACGATTTTGACGGACTGCATTTATGCGGACCGAATCAGACTGAATCAGCTGGTCCTGAATTTTCTGTCGAACGCGGTCAAGTACACTCCTGTCGGAGGAAAGATCGAATTCGAGATAAATGTTGAGCAAAATCGAGACAGCGGCGGCCCGCTTCTGAAACTTCGCATCAGCGACACCGGCATAGGCATGAGCGAGGAATTCCAGAAGAAGATGTTTGATCCGTTTTCACAGGAAAATACTAATCCGCTGCGTGAATCAGATGTTGACAGCAGCGGTCTGGGCCTGTCGATCGCCAAGAAGATCATCGACCTTATGGGCGGAACGATCAAAGTTCAAAGCGCGATTTCACAGGGAACGACAGTACTGCTCGGGATACCTCTGCCGGCGCTGCCGCAGGAAGAAACCGCGGCCGGCGGAGTTAACGCCGGGGGAGCCGCAGATTTTATTACTGCAGGTACGGTGATCCTTGTTGATGATAATGCGATAAATCTTGAGATCGGCACAGCTGTTCTTTCAGCAATGGGCTGCAGCGTCACTGCGGTCAGTTCGGCTGAGGAGGCGGTGCATGTTTTTGAGCAGTCCGAAAAAGGTGAAATTTCGGGCATTTTCATGGATATAAGAATGCCGGTGATGAATGGCTTTGAGGCGGCGCAGACTATACGCGGATCTGCGCATCCGGACAGCGGCACGGTAGTAATAATTGCTCTTTCGGCCGATGCGGGCGATGACGCGCGGGCGGAAGCGCTGAAGTCGGGCATGAACGGATGTATGAGCAAGCCAATAGACCGTGACAAGGTACGAGCGGTTATTGCCGAGATCAGCGACTGCCGCAGACCGGAAAAGATGTGATATGGAGACAGATCAAACTGCCCGCGGAGGCAAAGAGTTTCCCCGCGGGCAGTTTTGTGAAACTATAGTTTCGAAAGTATTATTCAAGTGCCTTGAGCATTCCTGCCTTGATGTCGGCGGCTGACGGAAGAGCGTAGTCTTCCAGCGTTCCCCAAGGAATAGGGATATTCTTGCCGCAGACACTGACAGGATTTGATTTCATATCGCCTGCGCATTCCTCCATGGCATAGGCGATGATCTGCGCTCCGAAGCCTCCTCTTTCCGGTGCCTCGTGCGAGACAAGAAGTCTGCCGGTCTTTTTCACAGATTTGTACAGAGCTTCTTTATCGAACGGGATCAGGACCCGCGGATCGATTATCTCGATCGTTTTGCCTGTTTCTTTTTCGACCTGCTCCGCAGCTTCCAGGCACTTCAGCAGTGCTCTGTGATATGCTACGACCGTAAGATCGCTGCCCGGCTTGACTATTTTCGCCGCATTTTTCAATGACGGCACTTCATCAAGAGTGTCCGGAATGTCTTCTTTGATGCCGAAGATCGCCTTGTGGAAGCAGAAAAGTACAGGATCAGGATCTTCTATAGCAGCACGCAGAAATGCTCTGACATCTCCCGGCGTGGTCGGCGCTGCGATTTTCAGCCCCGGGACATTAGCGAACCAGCTTTCGACGCACTGCGAATGCTGGCAGCCGCTCCTTGCGCCTGCGCCTTCCGGACACAGCCATACTATCGGCAGGGAATTTTTGCCGCCCGAGTTATATCTGAATTTAGCCGAAACATCGGCAACAGCTTCAAATCCGAGCGCTGCGAAATCCGCAAACATGAATTCCACTACAGGTTTATAACCCATCATGGCAGCACCGCAGCTGAACAGTGAGTAGCCCTGTTCGCACAGCGGCATATTGAGGACACGGTCCTTGCCGAATTTGTCTGCAAATCCGGTGAAATACCCCCAGCAGCTTCCCTGTGTCGCCAGGTCCTCGCCGACGAGTATTACTTTTTCATCTTTCGCCATTTCTTCACCGGCAGCTACGCCTATGGATGCTAACATTGAAACATTATTCATTACAGCTCACCTCCACAGTCATTTGAGTACAATCTGTTATAATCCATGACCATTTCTTCAGTTGCCGGAGCATCGTTGAATGTCCCCTCGAAAATATCCTGGACTTTTTTGCGTTCATCATCATGGACCTGTACTATCATCCGGTCGTCGATGACTCCCTGTTCTTTAAGAACGTTTTCATATTTTATTATTGGATCGATATCATCCAGATGGTCTCTGAAGCTGAGATCGCGATATGTCTGAGGATCACCGATAAAATGACCTTCCCATCTGAATGTTTTGGCTTCGACGATATTCGGCTCGCATTTAGCCGCCAGATCCATACCTTCTATAATTGCCTCGCATACGGCGATAGGATCATTGCCGTCGACAGTAACGCCCCTCATATTGAATGCGGCGGCTCTGTCCGAAATGTTTTCCAGCACAGTTTCCTGTGTAGTAGGCGTCGACATCGCGATCTGATTGTTCTCGACGAAAAAGAGTATCGGCAGTTTATACAGTGTCGCAATATTCATAGCTTCATATGTTGCGCCTTCCTGCACTGCGCCGTCGCCATACGGAGCGAAGCATATTTCATCTTTTCTTCCCTGCTGTTTCAGCGCCCAGGCAACGCCCGCGAGGATCCCCCATGTGCCGCCTAAAGCGCCCGTTGCCGGGATAGTGCATCCGTCGATATCAGTGGTGTGATATTCTCCGGATACGCCGCTGTTGACTCCTGTCGACCTTCCCAGCAGTTCGCCTACAAACGGTTTCCAGCCCATACGCCAGATAGAGATCCTCTGGCTCCTGTGAGTGCATGTGCCGTAGTTCTTTTTGACAGGCGATTTTTTAAAGGCTTGGATCACTCCTGCGCTGATCGCCTCCTGCCCTATGCTGGGGTGGATCGCGCCGGCAATCCTGCCGCTCTTTATGTATTCGATGATCTGTTCGCCCATGACTCTGGCATTGACCATGTCAGAATACATATCAAGTAATTCTTCATTTGAAAAACTCATAATTACGCCTCCTTTAGTAACTTTGAGGTATTATAATCCCATATACTGTGCCGGATCCTTCAGCAGTCTGCGAAGTGACATGGTGAAATGAGCGCCGTGTATGCCGTCGATGGCAGCGTGATTGATAGTAATACTGAAGCAGCATAATCTGCGGATAGAAGTCGTATCATCGTCATTGACGCAGAGACGTTTGTATATGGCTCCTATAGCTAAAATGCCGGTTTCCGGCGGAGTGAGGATCGAAGTTGCCTGTTCGGCCCCGAACATGCCGATATTGCTGATCGTAAAAGTCGAGCCCATCATTTTGTCCATGCTCAGCTTTTTCTCCTTGAGCAGGCCGATATTTTCATGCAGTTCATCCGAGATCTCAAAAATGTTCTTATCCTGGCACTCCTTGATCACACAAGGCATGATACCGTCCTCCAGCCCGATGCCGATATTGATATTCACTGAATCGTATACGTAAAAATCTTCGCCGTTTATCAGTGCGGAATTGACCAGCGGATTTTCGACTAATGCCTGAGCTGTCAGTTTCGTAAACATGGAAGTCAGCGATACATGCGGATCCTGTTTTTTCAGCTCGTCCTTTAACTCGAACAGGGCATCGACAGGCATATAACAGGAACCGCTCGCCTGCGGATAATTTCGCAGACTGTCAGACATCATGCCTGCAATGTATTTCCTCGGACGTGTAATTTTCGAAACTTCTCTTACCCGTTTGCCTGCATTGATATCTACAGCCATTACTGATCCTCCTCCATCTCTCCGATGATGTCGTCAGGGTTCACCTCTGCTCCTTCACCTGAAATGATTTTTGTCAAAGTGCCTGATACCGGAGCTTCTATTACCTGTGACAGCTTTTCGTTGGACAGCTCGTACAGCGATTCGCCCTTATTTATATGATCCCCCTCTTTGATAGACCACTTTTCGATCGTGACTGTGAGACCTGACTGTCCCAGCATAGGTATCTGAATTTGTACCATATAGCATTCCTCCTTTGCAAAAACATATTATTTATACTTAAAATATACTCAGTAAACAGGCGATTATCTATCGGCCGGATCATCGGTATTGGGGCGATGCGGCCGGATAAAATCATCCTTTTTTCAGCCCCGGCCTGTCTTCTGCCAGGAACATGTCCAGATCGACAGCTTTCTCAAGGACCTTATCTATGAGCACGCGCCACGGGCCGTTCCTTCTGATGACAAAATCAATGGTGTCTCCTGCTCTGAACGGGACTTCACGTTCTCCGTCCAGCGCTATTATCCCGTCTTCACGCGTTTCGTATCTGAACGGCTCTCCGAGTCTGATCTCCACGGGTTCGCCCAGTTCCATTTCGTCCAGAAGCCCCGAGGCCACAGCCGTACGCACCCGCGTCCCGCCCTGCGCCGCGACGGCCAGTCCCAGATCTTCCTCAGGCAGTATTACCCGGCGGCATCCGGCTGCTGCGGAGAAACCAATACTGGCGGGATGGCATCTGGTAACAACGATCTGTCTGATATTTTCAGTTTTCCAGATAGCTTTGGAACCTGCGAAGCGATCGTTCGAAACAACGGCGTCGACAAGGGCGATGCTTTTCATTTCTCCGTTCACATATACTTCTATCCGCTTATCGTGAAGGCAGCATTCGTACGGATCGTCCAGTCTGCATATTGCGGCGGCGGCCATGCCGGCGACAGTCCCTTCCACGAAATCAGGATAAACATTGTTTGTGCCGGTCGAAACAGGCAGTAATGGGGTGTTCGTAAGTCCCATGGAAGCTGCTCGGCTCGTGCCGTCTCCTCCGAGCACTACTACACACGATACGCCTGACTGCTCCATGATATGCGCCGCATCGACTGTATCCTTCATCGAATCGGTCTTGAGCGAATCGAGCACTTCACAGCTGCACGATAAAACATTGCTGCCTGTCAGATCGGCGATCACTCTGCTGCCGATAAAAAACGCATCCGGCATGAAAAGGATTTGGCGCACATCCATGCTCTGCATAGACAGGACCAGCCGTTTGACTATGCTCATCTTCTCATTGTTCGAAATGACTGTGGCGTATGAAACCAGACGTCTGATATCGCGTCCGGAAGCAGAATTTACAATAATGCCGACACTTGGTTTTTCCATATCGGTCACCTGCCTTTCCTGAATCGCGATTATAGCATAGTGAACATAAAAAAACGTCAGCCCGGCGTCGTCTTTTCTCATACCGCAGGGGCGGAAAAAATCAGACTGGAGGCCGTTTGTGAGAGCCTGGCAGATGAAGGTATAATTGCCTTATGAAGAAGAAAATGATCTGACAGATAAGAAGGTGATCATGTGAATTATCAGGAAATGCTGAAAGAAAAAACGATCACGGCTGAAGAGGCTGTGCTCAAGGTAAAGGACAATTCTACTATCTATTCATATGGCACTTCCGGCGAACCGCAAACTTTTCTGGAGGGCCTCAGTTCACTGGCGGGGAAGCGTCATGACCTTACATATGTGGCGACACAGAACACAGTGCCGCATGATTTCTATACGAATGAAAACTGCAGGGACATCTTTACGATAGAAAGTATGTTTTTCAACCGCTTCTGCACGCAATACCAGATAGACGGGCGTATGAGCTATATCCCTGTTTCGCTGAGAAACACATTCCCGGACAGAGATTATTACAATCGTATCCGCGGAGAGCACGTGAATATTTACGTGATAGCTGTCACGCCGATGGACTCGCACGGCTATTTCTCGACGGGGACAGTAGCTATGTCCAACAGAGAGCTGGTCGAGGCGGCGGACATGGTCATCCTCGAGATAAATGAGAATGTCCCCCGGACGTTCGGCGACACATACATCCACATTACTGAAGCTGATTATGTCTTTCAGGGGGACAATCAAATGTACTATCTCCCGGAACGTCCGGCCAAGGAAGAAGACATGGTCATAGGAAATTATATAGCTGACCTGATCGACGACGGGTCCACGATACAGCTGGGGATAGGAGACATACCTAACGCCGTCGCATCGGCGCTGAAGGATAAGCACGACCTGGGTGTCCATACGGAAATGCTGAATAATGCGATGATCGGACTCTACAAGGCGGGTGTAATAACCAATCACAAAAAGACACTTTACCGCGATAGAATAGTCACGACATTTTCGCTCGGCAGCAAAGAGAGCTATGATTTTATTGATAATAATGTCGGCGTCCTTCATCTGGATGTGACAAAAACCAACGACCCTTATGTCATCGCGCAGAATGACAATATGGTTTCGGTAAATACGACTCTGCAGATCGACTTGATGGGGCAGTGCGCATCGGAAGCCATCGGAACGCTGCAGATCAGCGGCATTGGCGGACAGTCAGAAACCATGATAGGTGCCAAGATGTCCAGAAACGGCAAAGCAATCATTGCCCTCCATTCGACCGCAATGGTAAAGGGCAGCGACGGAATAAGGAGAAGAAAATCATGCATCGTCAGCGCGCATCCGTCCGGGACAGTTATTTCCCTTCTGCGGTCGGATATCGATTATGTTGTTACGGAATACGGTACGGCTGCGCTGCGCGGAGCTTCTTTGGCAGAACGGGCGCGGGCGCTCATCAATATCGCTCATCCCGATTACCGGGAAGAACTGACACAGGAAGCGCACAGCCTGTATCTGCTGTAGAACGCTTCAGACATATGATAATGCAAACGGACTGCCGGTATCGGAACAGTCCGTTTTCGTGTATATTTACATGTTTTCGATGCTGATTATTTATTTCGCGGGGCAGTAATGATATAATTATTATATAATCAATAGTTGATCTTAGGGACTTAAGGAGGCAATTCATGTCATTCCTGACAAGCGAAGATTACATAAATGTCGGCAAGTTTTTCGCGGCAATTAATAAGGATTATGATGATTTTGATAATACGACTCTTAACGAATTAGAGCAGATCTTCGGCTACACATATACTACGTATGCTATTTTCGACATAGACGAAAACGGAGAGAACTATGTACGCAGCATCATCAGTCACAGCCTGAGTGAATTCGGACTGGAAAAATATAAAAAAGAGGCTTATAAAACAGATCCGTTTTTCCTGAACATCAACAAACTCCGGACATCGGAAAAAGGCGCATATGTTTATACTAATGCCGATCTGCCGGATGTTGATATTGAATCTCTTGAATATGGAAAGCTGCTCGCAAGTTCGGGGCTTTACTATGAAGCTCTTCTGGGCTGCAACGGCTCTTTTGCGCAAACGGAACACTGCCTTTGCATATATAAATCCCGGGAAGACGGGATGTTCACCAGGCATGAGCTCGACCTCTTCCAACTGATAGGCTGGAGCTTTTATGAAAGCCTGATCCTGTATACAAATTATATGAACTGCAGGAAAATACTTGACACAGTTGAATATTATACGGAATCCATGGATTTCGCCTTCTGCATCATTGATTCGCTCGGCCATGTTGTCAGACATAATCAGTCGTATCTCGCCTATGGCGCGGATATTTCGGGGAAACATTCGCTGGGCAATATTACCGACTATTTTCTGCAGATGTTCCGCGACCCGAAAGCCGGGACCAGATCAGGGCATATGAGAATTGAGACCAACGGCGATTATACGATATCGCTGCTGGCGGTTCCTGTGAAATACCTGTCCGAATATGAATTCTATTCCGTCATTACCATAAGCAAAGCTGATGTGGAAATGGACAGCAAACAGCAAAAGCTGGATCTGATAATGACATATAATCTGACTGCCCGGGAAGCCGAGGTTGCAATACTGATCCTGGAAGGGTACGACAACACCAAAATCATGGAAACGCTTTTTATCAGCAAATCCACGGTCAAAACTCATATACGCAATATTTTCCTGAAAATAGGCGTATCCTCGCGTATGGAACTGATCAGGAAATTATCCTAACATTATTACTGAGAATCAAACATATTCTGATGATATGTTTATTTCTTATTGCACTTGTCTGCATTCAATGAATCTGCAGACCTTGCTTTTTTCTGCTGGAAACGATAATCTATATCTATAAAAAGATGAAAGAAAGAGGTGGTAATAGTGAATAAAGAATTAGAAAAATACATCGTCGAAAAGACTCATGAGCTGATAGCCGCTCCGTCATGCTGTCCGGAAGCCAAAGCCGCCGCGCAGATCTGGCTCAAAGCTGTCGGCACAGATGCTGAAGCAGGAGAAACACAAAAATACGTTGAAGAACTTGAAGACTGCATATTGCCAATAGACAATCTGATTGCTTTTGTTTCATCCGAGGCCGGGATCGCGCATTTTGGAGCGGATGTTGCCGGAGAACTGCTTGAACATGCGCAGGAAATCAAAGCTGAAGGAGAAGAATACTGCGACTGTCCGGCCTGCGCCGCCGCATTGGCGATAGTGCAGAAGAAAGCAGAACTGCTGTAAGAACTGCAGATAGATGATCACATTCGAAAAATAAAATGTCCATGAACCAACACCATCAATTTTGAGGTTCTGAGCTTGCTGACACTGTCATGTGCCGCGGAACCCGGATCGGAGAAAATAATGAAATTGATTCTGAACAAACTGCGAAAAAGCTTTGAGAAGAAAGATGTGCTCTGCGGGGCTTCGTTTACATTTGAGACGGGGAAAATATACGGACTGCTGGGCCGCAACGGCGCGGGCAAGACGACTCTCTTCAACTGCATCAATGAAGATCTGCCGGTCGACGGCGGCAGCTTCGAAGTCGAGGACGAAGGCGCAAGGCGCCCGGCGCGGGCGGAAGATATCGGCTATGTGCTTTCCACACCGGTCGTTCCCGAATTCCTGACCGGACGTGAATTCCTGAAATTCTTTTTAGATATCAACAGAGACAGAATAAAAAACGAAAAAAGCATTGATGAATACTTTGATATTGTCAGCATCGCGCCTGCGGACCGGGACAGACTTATCAAAGATTATTCGCATGGCATGAAAAACAAAATGCAGATGCTGGTGAACTTTATTGCTGAACCCGGCATCCTGCTTCTTGACGAGCCCCTGACATCATTTGATGTAGTCGTGGCGGACGAGATGAAAAAGCTGCTGAGAAATATGAAGGAAGACCATATCATAATTTTTTCAACACACATAATGGAGCTGGCTCTCGACCTCTGCGACGAAATAGTAATACTCAATGACGGTGTCCTGCAGGAGATCGACAAGGCGAATCTTGACAACTCTGCGTTCAAAGACAAGATAATCGCTGTGCTGCGGGGAGGCGACAATGTTTAAAACATTTGCCCTCTCGTTTCGTCTGCGCAATACATATAAGATCAACGGAATAATCTGGGCGCTGAAAGGCATCCCTCTTATCAGAAAGATCCTGCCTTCATCGCTTTACGCAAGCCGGGGACTGAAAATATTCGCCAATATCCTCAGCGGTATCGAAGAGGTCTTTATGGCCTTTCTCGGCAAGCTGATATATCTGCTTATCGTGATGGCAGCCGCGCTGTCGATGCCGGCGGCACCGGGCAGCTGCTTTGCGCATATACTGATTTTCACGACTGTCATAGGCGGTCTGCTTAATACGCAGATTTTTGAACCGGGCAGGGATAAATTCTATGCGGTGTTTCTAATGCGCATGGATGCGCGGCGCTATGTGCTTACTGAATATCTGTACTTCATGTTGAAGATGCTGATCGGTCTGACGATTTTTTCACTTATTTTCGGGAGCAGAGCAGGGGCGGCAGTAATGACTTGTCTGGCCGTGCCGGTATTTGTGATATGCGTCAAGCTGTGCTTCACCGCGTATACTCTGAAGTCATGCCTGAAGACAGATTCGGCGTACAATGAAAATAAACCGAAACCGCCGGTATGGATTTTGACCGCAGTTCTTCTGGCGCTGGCGGCTGTGCCGTATGCCGGATATGTGCTGCCGGAAGCGGCGCTGCCGGTACTGGCAGCAATAATGCTGATCCCGGCGGTGTTTTCCGGCCGCTATATCAGCGGATTCTCTTCATACCGCAGAATATATAAAGAGCTCCTGCACGTGCAGGATTTCACTGCCGGGAAAAGCATCACGGGCACGACCGGCGCGGCTCAGCAGCTGCTGCTCTGCGGATTTTTCCCTCGGCAAATACCGATGTCAACGAGATCCTGATGACCTATCTGCCTTACTTTCTGTTCGTGATGTATATTTTGAACTGCGGCAGAACGATAACGCAGGCTATGTTCATGAATTGCGATCACAGCATGCTGGCGTATCGATTCTATAGACAGCCGAAAGTGATCCTGACGCTTTTCATCGAGAGACTGAAATATGTGATACTGATCAATCTGATGCCGGCCTCTGTGATCGCGCTGGGACTGCCGATGCTGCTGTATCTTACAGGAGGGACTGCGGAACCGCTGAATTATGCGGTGCTCTTCGTCTCGATCATGACGATGTCCGTGTTTTTCTCGGTGCACAGCATGGTACTGTACTATCTGTTCCAGCCGTATAATGTGAATCTCGAAAGCCGGAGCGCGGTCTACAGTATCGTCAACTGGGTCACATATATAATCTGCTTGCTGGGGATCCAGGTGCATCTGCCGACGCTCTGGTTCGGCAGCGCTGTTTCCGCTTTCTGCATCATTTACGCCGCTGCGGCATTCGTGCTGGCGTACAGGCTGGCGCCGCGCACATTTAAACTGAGAGCGTAACGGTTTTACATTTTCCTGTTCAAAAGATGCGCGGACGTATTATAATGTTACCCGAATCAAATTTATTATACGAAAGGGAAAAGACATGAGATTAACGGAAAATATTTATCTGGTTGCCAGCGGCTGGCAGTGGGGATTCGGCCTGACCGATGCGATCGACTGCAATGTTTATATGATAAACACAGGAGACGGATGCGTTCTGATAGACGCCGGCGCCGGTCTGGCGGCGGAAAAAATGGATGCGGTCATCGAATCGGAGGGATTCCATCTTGCCGATATTAAAGCAGTAATACTTACACATTACCACGGCGATCATGCGTGCGGGGCAGCGCGCATACAGGGAGCGGCAGAATGCCCGGTATATGCACCGGCAAAAGAGGCGGAGGCGATCGCGTGCGGCGATGAAGAGGCCACGAGCCTGGCGGGCGCGAAGGGTGTGATTTATCCTGCAGATTTTCAGTACCCGCAATGCCCGTACGGCGTTACAGGTCTGGAGGACCGCGAAGAGCTGCAATTCGGCAATGTGACTATGAAGATGTTCATGATACCTGGGCACAGCCTCTGCGATATGGTAATAAGCACTGTGATCGACGGGAAGAAATGTCTGTTTTCCGGCGATGCGGTTTTTTCCGGCGGTCAGATCATGCTGCAGTCGCTGTATGACGTACAGCTGTATCCGTACGGAGAAATAATGCAGGAACTGTCGGAGCTGGAGACTGATGCGCTGTTCCCGGGGCATGGAATATTCTGCCTGGAACACGGCAATGACAGTATTAAAAAGGCTGCAGATAAATTCGCAGTCGGGCTGATACCGCCGCAGCTTTACTATTTCGTTTAATACACGGAGATGGGAGAATATGCCATGTATCATGAAATGAAACGCAAAAAACAGGCGCTGACAGAGGAGCGCTGCATCGAAATATTGAAGTCATCATCTTACGGGGTGCTGTCGCTCTGCGACGGCGACGGTGAACCATATGGGGTGCCTTTGAATTTTGTCTGGCATGAAGGCAAAGTGTATTTCCATTGCGCGCATGCGGGGCATAAGATAGATGCCGCGGAGGCGACGGGACGCGCGTCGTTCTGTGTGGTCGATAAGAGCGATATCGTGACGGAAGAATATACGACGTATTTCAGGAGTGTAATCGTGTCGGGGAAGATCGCGCAGGCCGCAGATGAAACAGTGCGTCAGGCCGCGATGACGGCGATGGTCAGAAGACTGACACCGGAGGATATCAAAGACAAGGCCGGTGATATTGCCGGAGGCATCTGCCGGGCAAACGTGCTTGAACTGACGCCGGAGCACATCACGGGCAAGGAATCGCTTGATATGATGAATGCAAGGGTAAAATAGCGGAGCGTATCAAAGACTCTCTGCGGCCAGGATATCGCTGATCCGTTCGGGAGTATGCCGGATGATATATTCGGCGAAACGCTGGGAAGCGATGGGCATTGTGTTCCATTGCTTCCACGCGAGATCTACGCTGCGGCTGATATTTTCTTTTATCGGTCTTATGACTGCGTCGGTCGCGAGCCCGCTTAGAGTCAGCTTGTTCATAACAGTGCAGCCGAGGCCGCTGCTGATCATCGCTAGTATTGTATAGTTATCGGCAATGGTGTATTCGATTTTCGGGACCAGATCATATTCCTCGAATGCTTTCAGCGAGGTGTTGATATCGCCTTCCTCAAGGAGAATATAGGGAATGTCCGCAAGATCATATATCGAAATATCTTTTTTCGAAGCCAAAGGATGATCCGGCGGCAATACCGCCATCATCGGATCCCGGAAGAGCTCGCGGGTGTGCAGGGCTGTATGGTAGAGGGAATTTGAAAAGCAGAAATCGACAGAACCTTCCTGCGTCATGCTGAGTATTTCGGGATAAGTTCCCTGAGAAAGCGTAAAACGGACGTCGGGGTATTTCAGCTTGAAATCGTACATGAACAGAGGAAGCAGATTGCGGCTTACACTTGTGAATGTGCCGATCCGGATAGTAGCATCCTTGAGGCGGTTCATATCATTGCGCTTTTCATAAAGCGCATTCTCGGCATTGCATAAAGCATTGATAAAAGGCATATACGATTCACCGTCTTCGGTGAGTGTAACGCCTTTTTTTTCACGCTTCAAAAGCGTTACCATGAGTTCTGATTCGAGCTGTTTGATGGTAAGGCTGACGGCGCTCTGGGAATATCCCAGCTCAGCGGCGGCTTTCGACATATTTCCGGTCTCGACGACTTTTTTGAATATCTGATATTTTGAAGACATAAGGCAGCGGCCTTTCAGTTTCTATCTATGAGTAATACTAATAATACTATTGTAAATATTCGTTTTACATATGTCAACGAATAAAATATGATGATATCAGAGTTATATACAATGTACCGGGAGGTCAGTATCATGGAAAAAAGAAGACAGGAAACATTAGACGGGAATACAGCTGCAGCATATATATCCTATGCGTTTACAGAGATGGCGACTATATTTCCGATCACACCGTCATCGGTCATGGCGGAAGAAGTCGATGAATGGGCCGCGCAGGGTAAAAAGAACATTTTCGGCAATACAGTAACAGTGCGTGAGATGCAGTCGGAAAAAGGCGCATCGGCGGCGATGCACGGCAGTCTGCAGAGCGGAGCTCTTACTACGACGTATACGGCGTCGCAGGGCCTTATGCTCATGCTGCCGGTAATGTTCAGGATCGCGGGTGAACTTCTGCCGGGTGTATATCATGTGGCGTCGCGGGCAGTAGGCAACAACGGCTTTTCAATTTTCGGAGATCATCAGGATGTCATGGCTGTAAGAACTACGGGTTCAGTAATGATATCATCCGGCAGCGTGCAGGAATGTATGGATCTCGGAGCAGTGGCGCATTTGTCGGCAATCAAATGCAGGCTTCCGGTCGTGCATTTCTTCGACGGGTTCAGGACATCCCATGAAATTCAGAAGATAGATATGCTCGAGTATGATGAAATGAAAGAAATCATCGACATGGATGCAGTAAATGCTTTTCGCGCGAGAGCTATGAGTCCGGATGATCCGGTACTGCGCGGATGCACGCAGAACCCGGATGTATATTTTCAGCAGCGTGAAGCAGTGAATAAATTCTATACGCCGGTCGCCGATACGGTTCAGCATTACATGGATGAGATCAATAAACTGACAGGCAGAGGATATAAGCTGTTCAATTATTACGGCGCTGAAGACGCTGAAAGCGTCATAGTATCCATGGGATCGAGCTGCTCAGTCATCAGAGAAACAATAGACTTTCTGAACGGGCAGGGCAGGAAATACGGACTGCTCCAGGTCCATCTTTACAGGCCTTTCGCAGTGGAAAGATTCCTGGATGCAATGCCGGCAGCGGTGAAACGCATAGCGGTCCTCGACAGGACAAAGGAACCGGGTGCGAACGGAGAACCTCTGTATCAGGATGTATGCACGGCATTCAGCGGCAGCGGTTCGGCTCCGCTGATAATTGGCGGAAGATACGGCATCGCATCGAAAGATTTCACACCGGCGAATGTCATGGAAGTATATAAAAATCTCGAACAGGAAGATCCACAGGACCATTTCACAGTCGGCATAGTTGACAATGTAACGTTCACATCGCTGCCGCCTCTTGGATATGATATCGATACAAAACCGGAAGGTCTAAAGGAATGCAAGTTCTGGGGATTTGGTTCCGACGGTACTGTAGGAGCAAACAAAGCCGCTATCAAGATCATCGGCAATCATACCGACATGTATGCGCAGGCATATTTTGCTTATGATTCGAAAAAATCAGGCGGTCTGACCGTATCGCATCTTCGTTTCGGTACGCAGCCGATACAGTCGTCGTATCAGGTGCATGCGGCTGATTTTATCGCCTGCCATAACCAGTCATATGTTGACCAGTACGATATGGTGAAAGATCTGCGGATGAACGGGAAATTCCTGCTCAACTGTGAATGGTCAGCGGACGAGCTGAATGATAAGCTGCCTGATTCCATGAAGAAAACATTGCTGGAAAAGAATGCGGAATTCTATATTATTGATGCGGCAAAAGTCACGGAAGAATGCGGGCTCGGCGGCAGGATCAACATGATCATGCAGACGGCATTCTTCAAGCTGGCGGATATCATCCCGATCGAGGATGCGGTGAAATATCTGAAAGACGCAGTGGAAAAGAATTACTCCAGGAAAGGCCGGGAAATCGTCGAGAACAACGATCGTGCGATAGACAGCTCGTTGGAAAAGATAGTAAAAGTGGACCTGGGGAATATCAGCACCGGCAGCGGACTGGAAGCAGACACTGAAGATTACCCGGATTATTATAAGAATTTCGTGCTGCCTATCCTGAAGCAGGAGGGCGATGATCT
>JALCRY010000030.1 GCA_022652985.1 Eubacteriaceae bacterium
CTAAGCTTCCGCACAGAGTATGTCCTAACTGCAATTACTATGACGGCAGGGACGTAATGGAAGACAAATAAATTGCTAGAGTAAAGACGGACGTGCAGATCATCTGCACGTCCTATTTATTTTCTATACTGTTATTTTTGTCATTTTAGATGACATGTAAATATGGTATAATATTACGATTATTGTGCATCACAGGAGGATAATAAATTGGCTACATTGACATATTTCCAGGCAATATTATTGGGACTTGTTCAGGGACTTGCGGAATTCCTTCCGATCAGCAGCTCGGGGCATCTCGCTCTGATACAGCATTTTTTCGGGATCAGCGGGGACAGCGTACTGCTTTTTACAGTCATGCTTCATCTCGGGACACTGATCTCGGTCTTCATAGTATACTGGAAGGACATAGCGCGTCTGCTGTATGAACTCGGCAGATGCATAGGCGATATCTGCAGAGGAAGAGGCCCGAGGATCAATATAAATGAAACGAGACGTCTCGGATTCATGATCATCGTTGCCACGATCCCGACTGCAGTCATCGGTCTTCTGTTCAATAAAACTTTCGAATCGTTTTACACGAATATTCTCGTAGTCGGCATCGGCCTTCTTATCACAGGTACGATCCTCTATGTTGCAGAAAAATTCGGCAGAAATGAAAAACAGATAAAAGATATGAAATTCAGAGATGCTTTAATAGTCGGCGTTATGCAGGGCATTGCGATCACTCCGGGAATTTCGAGGTCCGGTTCATGCCTGTTCGGCGGTCTGATGACAAATCTGAACAGGGAACTGGCGGTGCGATTCGCATTCCTGATTTCGATACCGTCGATCCTGGGTTCATTCATATTTGAATTCAAAGACGCTGCGGGTTCCGTTATTCCTGCCGGGGCAGGCGGACCTGTTGCTGTGGGCATGATAGTATCACTGCTGTCCGGGCTGTTTGCGATCAAGGCTATGATAACGATCGTAACTAAGAAATCATTAAAGGGTTTTTCATATTATACCTGGATACTCGGTGCATTCGTTGTTGTATACTCATTGTTCATTGGATAGTGTATAATATATGTGTAAACAGGTGGAGTATTGATGGCAGATAAAAAAAGTACTACAGGGAAAAAGAAAAAATCTTCTCAGACTGCCAAAAAGAAAACTGCCGGCAAAAATTCAGCGGCGCAGAAAAAGAAAACTGCTGCCCGGAATTCAGCGGCGCAGAAAAAGAAGGCTGAGGAGAAGATCGAAAAAACTGACAGCCGTCTGAAAGACGAGATCGCAGCTATAATAATGCTTGCATTAGGAGCATTCCTGATCGTTGCAGTTCAGACGAGCCTGGCCGGAAAAGCCGGCGCAGCAATAGGGAGCATTCTTAAGGGATGCTTTGGTTTTGGTGCGGTCCTGCTGCCGTATTTCATAATTGTTTATTCCATTTGTGTATTTGTCAAAGCGACAGCTCCGTTCAGAGTAAGGACTGTCGTTCTTCTGGTGATATTGTTTCTGATGATCGATCTCATCAATGCAGGCAGATTCATGTCTGATCCGGGGCTCGGCGTTCTGAGTTACAAAGATATATATTCTGAGGGCGTACAGCTGATAAACGGCGGACTGTTCGGTACATATGCCGGCGGCGGTCTGACTAAACTCATCGGGGTGCCGGGGCTGTATATTTTTGCAGCGGTAGCCAGTATTGTATGCATCATGCTTCTGATCAATACACCGCTTTCAAGGCTTATGGAACAGGCGAGAGAACGTAAGCAGGCCAGAAAAGCGAGAAAAGAAGCCGCAATGGCGGAGAAGCAGGCCGAGAAGGAAGCCAGAGAAACACAGGAAGCAGAGTTCGCAGCCAAGAGAGAGGCTGTGGATAAAGCCGGACGTCAGATGGAAATGGATTACAGGACGCCATCCGAGAGAGCTGCTGAGATCACCGGTCTGGCGGAATCGGCAACGGAAAACATACCTCAGGCGGACAGTAAGAAACCGAGATCCGGTTTCTTCAGCGATATAAGGAAGTTCGCGGAAGGGCCGGGAAGCGATGATGATCATCATACAAGTCCTGAATACATGAAAAGACTTCCGGACAATAAACGCAATATCCTGGAACTCGTTACGGACGAAGATCTTTTTGACAGTACCGGAAGCGAACCTGCAAGCGCATTTGCTGAGCATGACGCGGAGCAAGGCGGCAGTACAGGCGTCAGCGGTTTCGGTAAAAGTATTGAAGATATAGGAAAACCGAAAAACAGCGGGATCGGCTTTGAAAATGCCGGAGGAATGGCGGCCGGCGCCGGCGCAGCCGCGGCAGCCGCTTCGCTGCAGGAGGATATGGAGAAATCCAGGGGCAGAGCATCAGGTAAATATAAGCTGCCTCCGCTAAGTCTGCTGGATCCTCCGGCCGGAAAAGTCAACAGCAAAGGTCTGGAAAAAACACTCGGCGCCAGGGCCGATCTGCTTGAGGACACATTGAGGAGTTTCAATGTTGACGCGAAAGTCGTCAATGTTGTCAGAGGCCCTGCGGTCACCAGATACGAGATACAGCCGAATGTCGGCGTAAAAGTCAACAGCATAGTAAGACTGTCGGACGATATTGCGCTGAATCTCAGGGCCAAAAGCATCAGGATCGAAGCTCCGATACCGGGGAAAGCCGCTATCGGCATCGAGGTCGAAAATGAACAGCGTGAAATGGTCAATATTCGCGAGATCCTTGGCTCGAAAGAGTTTATCAATCATAAATCAAAGCTCGCGTTCGCAGTGGGCGAAGACATCGGAGGGCGTTCTATAGTTGCGAACCTCGATAAAATGCCGCATCTGCTTATTGCCGGAGCTACGGGATCCGGCAAGAGCGTGTGCATCAATACTATCATTATGAGTTTTCTTTACAAGGCGCGTCCCGACGAGGTCAAGCTGGTGCTTATCGACCCGAAGATGGTCGAGCTTGGTAATTACAACGGCATCCCTCATCTTCTGATCCCGGTCGTCACAGATGCCAGCAAGGCAGCGGCAGCGCTGAACTGGGCAGTTTCGGAGATGACTGACCGCTATAAAAAATTTGCTTCCGAAGGCGTCAGAAACATCAACGCCTATAATGCAGTCATGAAAAGTAAAGATCAGAAGGATGAGATACTTCCGAGGATAGTAGTCATTATCGACGAGCTGGCTGACCTGATGATGGTAGCGAGCTCACAGGTCGAAGACGCGATCTGCAGAATAGCTCAGCTGGCGCGTGCGGCGGGCATGCACCTGATCGTGGCGACTCAGCGTCCGTCTGTCGATGTTGTCACAGGCCTGATAAAGGCCAATATCCCGAGCCGTATGGCATTCATGGTATCGTCGCAGATAGATTCGAGAACGATCATTGATATGCCGGGAGCGGAAAAACTTGTCGGCAACGGCGATATGCTTTTCAAGCCGCAGGATCTGAATAAACCGATCAGAGTACAATGCCCGTTCGTCAGCGACAGCGAAGTGGAGAAGGTCATCGAATATGTTAAGGCGCAGGTTGAAGAAGTGGAATATGCGGATAAAGTGATCGAGCATATCGAGAGCGGAGCTGCTCCGGGCGGTAATGACGATGAAGACGAACTTCTCTCCGATGCGATCGAATGTGTCGTGCTGGCAGGACAGGCATCTGTTTCGATGCTGCAGAGAAGATTCAGAATAGGATATAACCGAGCGGCGAGGATCGTTGACATGATGGAAGCCAGAGGCATAGTAGGACCTCAGGACGGTTCCCGGCCGCGTACCGTAAATATGACAGAAGAAGAACTGCATGAAATGCAGAGCGGAGAAGAATAATGAAAATATTTTTTGAGACTCTCGGCTGTCCGAAGAATCAGAATGATACTGAGGCTGCTGAAGGAATACTCGAGCAGGCGGGTCATACCATCACGGAATCAGCCGAAGATGCCGATGTCCTGATACTGAACACCTGCGGATTTATCGAAGATGCCAAGAAAGAGTCTATCGACAGAGTGTTCGAACTGATAAAGTTCAACGATGAGTCTGCAGAAGACGGAAAAAAGAAGCTGCTGATAATGAGCGGATGTCTTTCACAGAGGTACGGAGAAGAGCTTTTTGAGGAACTGCCGGAGGTAGATATTTTCCTCGGAGTGAATGATTATCAGAGACTGCCTCAGATAATCGCAGAGCATAAAGAAGGAGTGCGCGAGAAACACCTTTCATTGTACGAGAAAGACATGGATACTCTCACGCGCAGAATAAAAAAAGAACAGTATACGGCTACGATCAAAATCGCTGAAGGCTGCAATAACAGATGTACTTACTGCATAATCCCGAAAATCAGGGGACTTTACAGAAGCGTGCCGATGAAGCAGGTCATTGAAGAAGCGAAGATGCTGGCCGATGCCGGCTGCAGAGAGCTGATACTGATCGCAGAGGACACGTCTGCTTATGGCATGGATATTTACGGGGAGTATCGTCTGCCGATGCTGCTTCATAAACTCTGCGAGGTGGACGGCATTGAATGGATACGTATCATGTACTGCTACGAGGACCGGATAAGCGATGAACTTATCGAGGCCATGGCATCGGAGGAGAAGGTCTGCAATTACATAGACATTCCGCTCCAGCATGCATGCGATAAGATACTGAAGGCGATGGCGCGTCCTTCTAACAAGAAGAGGATAAAAGAAGTCATCGGCAAACTCAGAACAGCTATGCCGGACATACACATCCGGACTACGCTGATCACCGGCTTCCCGGGGGAAACAGAAGAAGATTTCAGCGAGCTTTATGATTTCTGCGAGGAAATGAAATTCGAACGGCTGGGCGTGTTCTCCTATTCCAGGGAAGAGGGGACAGCGGCCGCCGAGATGCCGGGACAGATAGATGAGGAAATAAAGGAAGAGAGAAGAGATGCGATCATGCGCATGCAGATGGACATCTCGCTGGAGAACAACAGAAAAAAGATCGGTACCGTTCAGCAGGTCATCATAGAAAGCAGAGACAGCGACGGCACATATATAGGAAGGACGCGTTTCGATGCGCCTGAAATAGATGATCAGATAGTGGTTGCATCCCGCAGGAACCACAGGCCGGGCGATATCATTGAAGTCACGGTCACGGATGCATTCGATTACGATTTAGTAGGAACGGAGAGAGGAGAAAAAATTGAATCTGCCAAATAAACTAACAATGCTCAGAATATGCGCGATACCTGTATTTATTGTAGTTCTGCTCATGGGACACTGGTATGCGTCAGCAGTAATATTTATTCTTGCCTCAGCTACAGATGCTCTTGACGGGCATATAGCAAGAAGCAGAAATCTTGTAACAAATTTCGGCAAGCTGATGGATCCGCTGGCCGATAAAATGCTTGTAACTTCTGCCTTCATCATTCTGGTGCAGACAGGTGATGTGGCAGGCTGGATGGTGATAATAATAATCGCCAGAGAGCTTGCAATTACAGGACTCCGGACTGTTGCAGCATCGGAAGGCGTCGTAATAGCAGCCGGAAAGACGGGAAAAATAAAAACCGTCTGCCAGATGATCGCCGTTATCCTTCTGCTTCTGCAGAACTGGCCTTTTGCACTTATAGGGATCCCTATGGATCAGATAATGCTCTGGGCGGCAGTGGTGATGACGCTTGTTTCCGGTACGGAATACATAGTCAAAAACTGGAGTATAGTAACTGCGAAAGGAATTTAATATGAAAACTGCGATATTGAGTGTAGGAACTGAAATCCTTTTCGGACAGATCGTGAATACTAACACGGTGTATCTGAGCCGTGAGCTCAATGCCCTCGGCCACGATGTCATGTATCATTATACAGTAGGCGATAATCCGAAGAGACTCAGCGATATTATCAGACTTGCATTCAGAGACTGCGACCTCGTAATAACGACGGGCGGGCTCGGACCTACTGAGGATGACCTGACAAAAGAAACAGCATGCGAAACTCTGAACGATGAAATGGTAATGAATGAAGAACAGCTGAAGATACTCAAAGAAAGGTTCGGGCGGACCGGTTCGGAAATGACGCCTAACAATCTCAAACAGGCATGTTTTCCGTCCAGAGCTGAAATACTGAAAAATCCTCAGGGGACTGCTCCGGGTTTCGTGCTGGAGAATGACGGCAAATATATGATTTGCATGCCGGGGCCTCCGAGAGAAATGACTTACATGTTTGAGCATGAAGTCAAGCCGTTCCTGGCTTCAAAAGCGGACGGTGTGATATATTACCGCACGATCAGAACATACGGCATCGGAGAATCATCTCTGGAGACGGAACTTCTGGATCTGATCGACGCTCAGACGGACCCTACGCTGGCAACATATGCCAAAGAGGGAGAAGCGCAGGTAAGAGTGGCTGCAAAGCGTGCGACAGAAGAGGAAGCGCAGGCTGCGGTCGAAGAGATGATCGAAAAAGTCAGAGACAGGATAGGCGAATACATTTACAGCACTGATGATGAAGATCTTGCACAGGTCGTCGGACGGAAGCTCATGGAAAGAGATATTACTATTTCTTCTGCTGAATCATGCACCGGCGGGCTGTTTGCGAAGACGCTTATAGATATACCGGGCATCTCGCAGGTTTTCGACAGAGGTCTTGTGACTTACAGCAACAGGGCCAAGGTCGAGGAGCTCGGGGTAAACAGCGCTACTATCGAAAAATTCGGCGCAGTCAGTGAAGAGACGGCGCGTGAGATGTGCGAAGGACTGGCGCATGTAAGCGGCAGCGATATCTGCGTGTCGGTCACGGGAGTCGCCGGACCTGACGGCGGCACTGAAGAAAAACCGGTCGGGCTGGTTTATATCGGCGCGGTTTTCAACGGCCGTACAGTAGTGAAAGAAAAACGTTTCAGGAATATCAGCAGGGCATGGATAAGAAATGCCTCCATGCTTGCGATGATGAGTCTGGTTAATGAATTCCTCGGAGAATGATCAATGAGAAGTGACAGAAACAGAAATGACAGGAACAAGGGGAGAAGCGGCAGGGGAGTATATACTCCCGGCAGTGATTATGAGCGTGATGTTGAGCTGTACAGGCAGATCGTGGAAGAATCCAAAGATCCGGGCCGGTACAGGACCGGCCGCGCGGCGGGTGAAGCGCCCGCGCCCGGATATCAGTCCGGGCCTTCGCGCCGTATGGAAGCAGGCGACGGCGGGACTCCCCATATCCGGAAAAAGAAAAATGCGCAGCGCAGAGTGCCGGATGCCGGCGACGGCGGACGTCCTGCACGTCCTTCGGGCAGAAGAAGGAAAAAGTACAGGCTGAATAAAAAAGGACATAAGATCAGGAGGGTGATATGCATCATTCTTGCTCTTCTTGTTGCTTTGACAGCGTGTGCATTTTTTTATTTCAATTCGATGCTCAGCAATCTCGACAAAGTCCAGACTTCAAAAGCGGATTTCGGGATAAATGAGGGTGTATCGTCAAATCTGTGGAAATATACGGATATCGCGATAATGGGGTCGGATGCGAGAAAAGGCGAAAGTTACGATGATTCCAGAACAGATGCGATAATAATAATGAGGATCAATAAGCTCTCTGGTGAAGTTAGACTTATTTCCATTATGAGAGATTCATATATGCGCATGGCATATTCGGACGGATCGACTACATACAGCAAAATAACGCATGCGAATGTATATGGGGGAGGCACCAACACCTGTAAGGCGATCAACCAGGCACTCGATCTAAATATCACGCAGTTTATGATTTTCAACTGGAAGGCAGTCGCTGATACGGTCGATTCGCTTGGCGGCATAGAGCTCAATATCAGAAAGAGTGAGCTTTCTGATCTGGCGAAGTACGGGAACGAGACGGCCAATAATGTCGGAGGCACGTATCATGCGGTCACGAAGACCGGCAAACAGACGCTGGACGGGGTGCAGGTCGCAACTTACTGCAGGATAAGGAAAACTTCCGGCGGAGACAACGGCCGGGCGAGGAGATATAAAGCAACATTGTCGGCAATTATCAAGAAGGCAAAATCCGGAGGGCCGGGGGCTATCGATACAGTGGCGGAAAAAGCTCTGCCGGAGATCAGAACGAATATTTCCAACTGGTCGCTGTTTACATATGTACTGCAGGCCGGCAGATATAATATTACCAAGAACATTGCCTATCCGCATAAATATTACGGCGGTATTTTATCGGACGGATTGTGGTATGCGGTGCCGCGGACACAGGAGTCGAACACGGTCTGGCTGCACAAAAAAGCGTTTGATCAGGAGAATTATCAGCCTTCGTCGACCTGTCTGGAAATCAGCAATGAAATCATAAACAGGACGGGGATACAATGATATTTCTTGACGCATACTTATAATTTGTTATAATTAAAAATACGTGTTTATTATTTAATAATTTCATATATTTATTAGTGAGGAGTTTTTGTACAATGGATCCAGTAAATGTGGGCTTTCTGTCAATACTGCCGCCGATCATAGCTATCGTGCTGGCACTGATAACCAAGGAAGTCATATCATCTCTAATGATAGGTATCTTCTTTGGTACCTTTACCTACGCCATAGCAAGCCATACCGGCTTTATGGGCGCGATTCAGACGACTTTTGATCTGATGTCAAGCAAGATAGGGGATAATGCAATGATGCTGATTTTCCTTTCTCTGCTCGGTGTAATAGTTGTTCTGACTATGACATCGGGAGGTTCCGAGGCATACGGGACGTGGGCTGCCACCAAGATAAAAAACAAAAAGCAGGCCCTTGTTGCGACATCTGTTCTCGGGATCCTGATTTTCGTCGACGATTATTTCAACTGTCTGACAGTAGGAACGGTTATGAAACCGCTGACAGATGAATATAAAGTGGCAAGAGCCAAGCTGGCATATATAATAGATTCCACAGCTGCCCCTGTATGCATCATAGCTCCTATTTCGAGCTGGGCTGCGGCAGTAGGTGCAACTCTGGCGGGAGCTCATATATTCAAGAGCGATATCATGGCGTTCGTTTCCACGATACCTTTCAATTTATATGCTATACTGACGATCCTCATGGTGTTCACGCTTTCCGCAACGGGGATAAGCTACGGACCTATGAGAAAATTTGAAAAAATGGCAGATCAGGGGGACCTCGGGATCAATCCGGAGGGAGTGAGTGAAGAAGCCGTTGAAACAAACGGCAAAGTCATGGACCTTGTGATTCCTATCGTTGCTCTCATCGTGTTCTCGGTTCTGGCGATGCTGTATACAGGAGGATATTTCTCCGGAAAAGGCATAGGCTTTATGGCTGCTTTCGGAAACTGCAATTCGTCGGCATCTCTTGCCTGGGGCGGATTCGGAGCGATCATAGTAGCTATGCTGCTTTATCTGCCGAGGAAGATAATGGGATTCACGACATTTATGAGCTGCGTGGGGGACGGTGTCAAGACAATGGTCCCTGCGATCCTGATCCTGATCATGGCCTGGACGATCAGCGGCGTGTGCACGATACTCAAGACGGGAGTATATATCGGCGGTCTGGTACAGGCAAGCCATTTCCCGCTGGTATTCGTTCCGGTCATCATATTTATTGTGGCCGCTTTCCTTTCGTTCTCAACAGGAACATCATGGGGAACATTCGGCATACTGATCCCAATTGTAGTTATCATCTGCAAGTCAGCGCTCGTGACAAATCCGTCGCTGATGGTAGTAACTCTGGCTGCGACCCTCGGCGGCAGTGTATTCGGAGATCACTGCTCACCGATATCAGATACAACGATCCTTTCGTCGACAGGTGCAAACTGTCCGCATATCGATCACGTTTCAACACAGCTGCCGTATGCGCTTACTGTTGCGGTATCATGCGTAGTAGGATACTTCGTTTCAGCAGCAACGCACTTCAGCCTGATCGCTACACTGCTTTCGGGCATCGTTACACTTTATCTGTTAATGTTCATATTGAGCAAAATATGGGATAAAAAAGAGGCGGACGAAGCCGCCTCTGAAACTGAAGCATAATATCAGTCGAAGAATTCGATATACCATATCGCAGCAAAATATAATTCGATCATATCCTTGGCCCGTCTGAGATCCAGACGGGTCTTGCTTTTTATTTTCTTGATTTTATACTGTACGGTGTTTTTATGCAGGAAAAGTTCTTCAGAGATGGCGGTGATGGAGCCGTTCTTTTCGAAGTACTCCACTATGAACTCTGCCATTTCATGTTTTTCCGATTCTTTGCATTCGTCGAAGATTTTTTCCACGATCCTTCTTTTATATTCCAGGGAAATCTCGTTGACTGCAACGCGGAGTATATTGTTATGGAAATCAAATATTCCGGATTCCCGCGGTGAAATGATGGCCAGGACCTTTCTGGCTTCCTGGTATGATGTCTGTATATGATTATATCTTTCATGGACATCTCCGATCGCGACCCTGTAATCCTCTTTCGGGAAGGTCTCATTGAATTTGCCCTCGAAATATTTCCGGCAGTACTGCATTTCATCTGCATTCATCACGATGAGCCCCATATCTCTGTCGTTGGAGTTGAGAGATGTCAGGACATGAGGGTCAGTGATCCGCGCGTCCAGGAAAGCAGCAACATCGCCTCTGCCCGCAACTGCCTTTACAAGTGCAACTGCCATCGGGCGGGTGATATCCAGACCGAATTCTTCCGCATTTGATTCTATGTGATGCTGATCGACCAGTTCGCCGGCCAGCCAGGAGTTTACAAAAAACATCCGGTTCTGGTCGCGGGTGTTTTTCTGCTGCATATTGTTGATGTTCTGCATGAGGATCTCGGTGACCATTTTAATGATCTTGCCGTAGCCCTCGACCTCGTCGACAGGGCCCGTTATTCCTATGACTCCTGCTATTTCATCATCGATTTTCAGCGGGAGATTTATGCCGACCTTGCAGCCGGGATATTCATCCTCGTTTTTTACGATGAGCGCATCAAGATTTTCTGTTACCACTTTATGAGATGGAATATGATATTCGTTCATACGTGCTTTATTTGTACTGGCAATAATATATCCGATCTCGTCAGCGATATAAATATCGTAGTCGATGACCTGACTTATTACCTGTAACAAATCTTCAGCTGTTTCTTTTCCAAGATGCATAATTTCTCCTTTTTTCCCCGTATTTTCCCTTAATAATAAGTATAAACTTTCAAAATAGTCAAATCATTGTTTTACATAACATAAAAACAATATTATTTTCGTTACTTTTAATATAGAATCATGTTATGAGTGATAGTATAATACAAAACATCAAAAGGGGCAAGATTAGAGAGCTGCCGCTTTAGATGGTATACAGTACATGTTTGAATAGGTACTTTTGTATATTTTGGTAATATGTGGGGAAGTTGGTCTTATTGGTCTGAGATTGAATAACATGTAGTTTTTAGATTTGCGCATTGTTATGAATATAACCTCCTCAGGAGAAAAACGGCAGAACGGTACTGCCGTTTTTCATTATGGCTTATAAGCCTGTTGAGCGCGCGAAGTGCGCGAAATAGAAACCACCCGCTATGCGGGTGCGCGACGTAAGTTATACAAAAATCACCCACTTGCTATAATAGTGATTGTTCAAGCCACTATTGCATAGCGAAGAAGGTGATTTTATGGCCACAAAATTAAATAGCCTTGCGCACACGAAATGGTACTGCAAATATCACATCGTGTTCACCCCAAAGTATAGACGAAAAATGATCTACAATCAATATCGTGACAGTCTGAAAGAAATAATCAAAACGCTGTGTAAATACAAAGGTGTGGAGATCATCGAAGGACACATGATGCCTGATCACGTTCATCTGCTGGTCAGCATACCGCCTAAAATCAGTGTTTCGAGTTTCATGGGATATCTCAAAGGAAAGAGTGCACTGATGATGTTCGATAAGCATGCGAATCTGAAATACAAATTCGGCAACAGGCACTTCTGGTCGGAAGGGTATTATGTCAGCACGGTAGGACTGAACGAGGATACAATAAAGAAATACATCCGAGAGCAGGAAAAACATGATCAGGCCGTGGACAAACTGAGTGTCAAAGAATACGAAGATCCATTTAAATAACCCCTTTGAGGGGTAGCCAAAGTGGCAAGAGCAATGTGGCTTGAACAAAGTTAAAGCCAGCGCCTTGAGACGCCGGCTGGTAATCCGGGGCTTATAGCCCTGGAGCAAATCACCCTTTTTAAGGGTGGTTATGATTTTATGGACTTGAATCATTATTTCGTGGTGCATTTTTCCCTTTTCCAATAGACTGCACCACGTTTTACGGGGCTGCAGCGACTGCGGGGATGCTCAACCGATGAATTCTCTCCTGCCCCGGCATCATGAGCCCTCGACCGTTGAAAATGGTGGTGCAGATACCAGGAAACCTGAAATATGCACCACCATTTTTTATGTTTATAGTCCGTCCGTCCGGGCGGATGCTTATCTGCTGAAGTATTTCAGCGGATTTACTGCTCTGCCGTTTTTCAGCACCTCGAAGTGCAGATGCGGACCTGTGGAGATGCCGGTGTTTCCGGATCTCGCTATCGTCTGTCCTCTTAATACTCGCTGTCCTCTTTTGACGAGTGATCTGCTCAGGTGCTGGTATCTGGTCGTGAGTCCGTTTGCATGTCTTACCAGTACGTATCTTCCTCTTGCGCCGGAACTGCCGACTGCGGCGACCACGCCGTCTGCGGCGCAGATGACTCTGGTGCCGGATGATATTCCGATGTCTATGCCTTCATGGTATGTCGAGGCCCCGTATGTAGGCGCCGTGCGTCTGCCGAAATAGCTTGATACGTGGTGTCTTGCCGGGATAGGCCATGCCAGTTTTCCATATGACCAGCTGTCTGTGATCACATAGCCGGAAACGACATCAGAGAAATCAGAATAATTGTTGTCGACCGCTGCAGCGGATGATGCCGCTGATGATGACGAGGCAGTTGTCTTGGAAGAAGTGCTGCTGCCGGCATAGGCTCTGACTTTGAATGAATATTTTTTATATACGCTGAGGCCGGATGCTGTATATTCCAGAGTGTCCGAGCTCACTTCTGCGGCGTATGTCCAGTCTGAGCCGCTGCTTTTCTGATATATTTCATATCCCGCAGCACCGGTGACCGGCTGCCAGGTAAGTATCGCTTTGCTTTTTTTCATTGTTACTGAAGTGACTGCGCTGCGCTCGGCAAACGGCAGTGACGCCTGAGTGTCTGCCGCTGTTTCCGTGACTGAGGTCTCTGACGCGTTCACGCTGTCCGTACCGGCTGTCGGCGCCTCTGCCGCCGAAACAGGTACCGCCGTGCCGCATAACATTACTGCCGCGAGCATTACTGCCGCTAATTTCTTTATCATAAATTTCTGATCTTCCTTCCAATTCACTGTATGACCGTTTCGTATGACGGCCGTTTATAATGATAACAAAAATGTCACCTTGTTTTGTTAAGGTTCTATGAAGATTTGCGCAAAGCGGACAGAAATTTGGCGAACTTTATAATAATCGCAGTTTGCGGTATAATAGCAGCGTAAAACTCAGGAACGGGGGAATGAAGGAAATGACCATTATTACAGAGAAAAAGATCGGACGCAACGAACCATGCTGGTGCGGAAGCGGTGAAAAATACAAGAACTGCCATTATGATTTCGACAGGAAAATCGATTCGTTCCGCGATCGCGGGATCGAAGTCCCGACGCGCAGTATGATAAAAACGCCGGAGCAGCTGGAAGGCATCAGGAAAAGCGGGCTGGCGAATATAGCTGTACTCGATTATGTCGCGGAGCATATCGAGATCGGCATGACTACGGAAGAGATAGACAGGCTGGTTTTCACGAAGACGACGGAACTCGGCGGGATACCGGCTCCGCTGGATTTTGAGGGATTTCCGAAAAGCGTGTGCACTTCCGTGAACGATCAGGTGTGCCACGGGATACCGACAGAAACCGTGACGCTGAAAGCGGGGGATATCATCAATGTAGATGTTTCCACGATACTTGACGGATATTTTTCCGACTCCTCGCGCATGTTCTGCATGGGTGAGATCGATGATGAAAAAAGGCGCCTTGTCGACTGTGTGTATGAAGCGATCAGGCTGGGGCTTGAGCAGGTCAGACCGTGGCACTGCCTCGGCGATATGGGACAGGCAATAAACGACTATGCGAAATCTTGCGGTTTCTCTGTCGTTGAGGAAGTAGGCGGACACGGCGTGGGGATCGAATTCCATGAAGACCCGTGGGTCAGCTATGTTTCAAAAAAGGGCGAAGAGATGCTGATGGTGCCGGGGATGGTGTTCACGGTCGAACCGATGATAAACGCCGGCAGCCCGGACATTTTTGTCGATTCCGCCAATGACTGGACGATTTACACTACGGACGGCAAACCTTCCGCGCAGGCAGAGGTGCAGGTGGCTGTGACAGAAGACGGATATGAGATCCTGGCGCGTTAGGAGGAAGGCATGAAAGATACAGTAATATTCGATCTCGACGGTACGCTTCTCGACACGCTGGAGGATCTGGCCGCGGCGGTCAATCATGAAATGGAAAGATACGGGAGACCTCTGCGCACTGTCGATCAGGTGAGAAACAGCATTGGCAACGGCATCGGCAATCTCATCGGCAGATCTCTGGAAAAGGGCAAAGAAGATCCGGACTTCAAAGCGATACTGGCGGATTTCGCAGAGTATTATACCGCGAACTGCCAGGAGAAAACGAAACCGTATCCGGGTATTGCCGCTATGCTGGAAAAGCTGAAAGAAGAGGGCATCAAAACGGGCGTCGTTTCCAACAAAAACGATGCGTCGGTCCAGAAACTCGTACAATATTATTTCGGGGATCTGATAATGACTTCGACAGGAGAATGCCGGGGAGTCCGCCGAAAACCGGCTCCGGATACGATAATAGCCGCCCTGGAAAAGCTCGGTTCCCGGAAAGAAGACGCTTATTATGTCGGAGATTCCGAAGTGGATATTCAGGCGGCAGACAATGCGGAACTGGATCTGATCATGGTATCATGGGGATTCCGGGGAAGAGAGCGCATGACTGAATACTGCAGGGAAAACGGCAGAGAAGTTCCGGTAATAATAGACGACCCCGATGAGATCACCGGGATCGTGAAGAATCATTTATAGCTGTGTACTGTACCGCCGGTATATTTCCAGAGGAATTTGTATACCGCAGACCAGTACATATCAGGATCGGTCATTGCTGACTGTCCGTGGCCGGCGCCATGGACGGTCAGTTTTTCTTTGGGACAGGCCGCAGCACTGAAAAGTTTCTCCATATTCGCAGGCGGAATAAAAGTATCTTTGTCTCCGTGTATGAAGAGGGTAGGTGTTGAGGAACGGCGGACGGCGTCGATGCATGAGCCGTCGTGCAGCAGACTGTATCCGGCGCGCCGTTTCGTGACGGCGCTGGTAAGCTGCAGGACAGGGAATGAGGGAATGTGGAAGATATGACTGATTGAATAGGTCAGCTGGTCGCGGATCGACGTATAACCGCAGTCTTCTATTACAGCTTTCACATTATCCGGCAGTGTTTCGCCTTCAGTCATCATGACGGTCGAGGCGCCCATCGAGACGCCGAAAAGCACAATGGGAGGTTTATCGAAATCTTTGCCGAGCCGTTCGATCCAGGCGATGCAGTCAAGCCGGTCGTCCCAGCCCATGCCGCGGTAATTCCCTCCGCTCTTGCCGCAGCCTCTCGCATCCGGAAGCAGGATATTGAATCCCATATTGAAGAAGACCTCGGCGAACTGCCACATCATGCTGCCGTTTGAGGCATGGCCGTGGACTGCGATGACCCACATGCCGTTGGCGTCTTTCGTATTGTTTATTACTTCGACCGCATGGAGCCTGATGGATTTCCCGTCAGTGCTGCACTCCCATATGTCGCGGGCGCCGAGTTCTGCCAAAAAATCGGCTCCGTTTTTATAACCCTCAAGTGATTCTTCTTTTTTGACGGGACGATGGTTCTCCAGGTCCGGCTTATACTGGCTCCCGGCGTCTATAGCCATTTTATAAAAATGATTTCCGGCAATATGTCCGCAGGCGGCGCAGGCAACAGCCGATCCCGCGCCAAGCAGCAGTTTTGTTGATTTTTTCATGTCCATCTGAGATGTTCCTCCGATAATGAAAAACCCGAAAGATGTCCTTTCGGGCTTTGTCTGTATTATTTATTTTACAGGGTCTATTACATTCATAGTCTTGGAGATGGTGATGATGGCCCTGTGGAATTCTTCCAGTTCATCAGTCGTCAGCGACTGGAACGGCTTCCCCGCATTGTCAAGAAACTGGTTGACGATTTCGACCATGAGCTCGCGGCCCTGATCGGTCAGATCTATCCTGAGCTGTCTGCGGTTGTCGCGGTCTGTCGTGCGGACCAGCAGTTTCCTTCTCACGAGAGGCGATACCGCTCTCGTCGCCTGCTCCCGGGATGTGGCGATTTCATCGGCCAGTTCCGACATGGTGATGCCGGGATATGTATGGACTACAAACAGAGCTCTGAGCTGTGTTTTGGTGATCCGGAATGTTTTGAAGTCGATGAGTCCGTAAAAATAACTGTTATACTTTGGTATCATGCTCAGAAACGAAATGATCAATTTCGTCTGATCGGGGTTATTTGTGTTCTGAGCGCCTGGCGCTCCACTCTTTTCCATTTTCTTCCTCTCTGTAGAAATCGTTGAAATTACTGAGTCTATTATTACTATACTGTAATAATTAGCCAAAGTCAATAAATGATTTAAGTCAACTATTGACAAACATCAATCAATATGTATAATAGAATCACAGTATAAAAATAGTAAGAAACTGCCGCGGACAGTGCGGCACACAGGAGGTGATCTCATGACAGCAAAAAGAGATATCAGAAGGCAGGCAACAGATTTAGGAAGGAAGTTCTTCCAGGGGATCAGTACCGGAAAGTTCCGGGATAAGAAAGAAAACAGCAGACCGCAGTACGAAGTGCACGGAAACGACGCTTACGTAGTATTGACAGGCGCGGCCAATATGAATATGGATGACGTGATGCATCTTATGAAATTTACAAAACTCGGAAAAGACCGTTCCCGCGAGCAAGTGGAAAAGGCGATGGAAAATTCCATGTGCTTTGGAATCTATTCGCTGCTCGACCACAAGCAGATCGGTTATGCGAGAGCAGTCACAGACTATGCAACATGCTATTATGTGACCGATGTGGTAACAGACCCTGAATACCGCGGCAACGGCGCTGCGAAGCAGCTTATGGAAACAATGGTAAACTGTGATGAACTCAGGGAACTGCGCGGTGTTCTTCTCACCAAGGACGCTATGCCGTTATATGAAAGTGTGGGCTTCGGCAATTATGCAGGAACATTCATGGACAGAAAGCCTGAGATCCTGCCTGCAGAAGAAGGCGCGGGAGAAGTCGCTTTCGAAGGATCGTGGCTGCCGGAAGCAAACATATAAGCAAAGGAAAATGCTCCAAATCAATGCGGGCCTCCCGAAAGGGAGGCCCCTCTCTCTTTTTGACAATTATTTGATCACATTCGCGCGGCGCCACTTGATTTTGCAGCGTTCAATACAGCTTCGGCAACAGCTTTGCCAACACGAGGATCGAATGCTTTCGGGATAATATATTCTGCGTTTAATTCACTATCTGAAACAAGTGCAGCAAGCGCCTCCGCGGCAGCAACTTTCATTGATTCATTTATCTCCGTGGCATGTGCATCAAATGTACCGCGAAATATTCCCGGAAACGCAAGAACGTTGTTTATCTGATTAGGAAAATCGCTTCTGCCAGTGGCAATAACAGCGGCGCCGCCAGCTTTAGCTTCATCTGGGAAAATCTCAGGAGTAGGATTTGCACAGGCGAAAATGATTGGATTACTGTTCATGGTTTTAACCATTTCCGCAGTAACAGTACCAGGTGCTGATACGCCGATAAATATGTCGGCACCTTTCAGAATATCTGCCAGACTGCCTTTTTGTTTCCCCTGATTTGTTATAGCGGACATCTCTTCTTTTATCCAGTTAAGGTTATTGCGGCCGGTATAGATCGCGCCGTTTCTGTCACACATGGTTATATTACGGAATCCGGCGCTCAGCAGAAGCTTTACAATGGCCACTGCCGCGGCACCGGCACCACTTGTAACAATTTTAACATTTTCTTTTCTTTTATTGACAATTTTTAAAGCATTTGTAAGTCCTGCCAAAGTAATGACAGCTGTACCGTGTTGATCATCATGGAAAATAGGTATGTCGCATTTTTCTTTTAATTTCCTTTCAATTTCAAAACAGCGTGGAGCTGCAATATCTTCAAGATTGATTCCGCCAAATGAACCGGATACCAGATAGACAGCATTTACAAATTCATCAACATCTTTTGTTTTTATGCATAGTGGGAATGCATCAACATTGCCGAATTCTTTGAATAATACACATTTTCCTTCCATGACAGGCATGCCGGCCTCCGGACCGATATCACCGAGTCCAAGTACGGCCGATCCATCAGTAATGACAGCACATAAATTGTGCCGGCGCGTCAGTTTATAACTCATTGCTGGATTTTTTTGTATTTCCAGGCAGGGCTGAGCAACGCCCGGCGTATATGCAAGTGACAGATCCACCTCGTCATTTACCGGTACTGTGGCGTTGACTTCTATTTTCCCTTGCCATTTTTTATGAAGGCGCAGGGATTCAGATGCATAATCCATTAATATTATCTCCTTTTATTAATACAAATATTGATACGTCGTAAGGTGTTTTATTTACCGATTCCAGGTTCAGTCATTCTATATGCATCCAGGATCTCGGTTATTTCCTTTTCACTCATCAGTTTCTTTTTCAGGATGAGTTCTTTGACAGAAAAACCGGTCTTCAGAGCTTCTTTGGCAACCGCTGCTGTCTGTTCATATCCCAGATACGGTACGAAGGCCGTAACGATACCGATGCTGTTTTTCACAAGCTCTTCGCAGTGTTCACGGTTGACGGTGATCCCGGAGATGCAGTTGTCGGTCAATGTTCTGACGGCACCCGTAAGTGTACGTATCGACATAAACAGATTGAAAAACAGAACCGGCTCAAAAGCATTTAGCTCGAGCTGTCCGGCTTCTACGGCAATAGCAATAGTGGCATCGTTGCCTATGATATTGAAAGCCACCTGATTGACGACTTCTGGAATGACAGGATTGATTTTACCCGGCATGATTGATGATCCGTTCTGCTTGGCGGGCAGATTGATTTCATTTAGTCCGCAACGGGGGCCGGAAGACATAAGGCGTAAATCGTTGCACATTTTTGAGAGGCTGACAGCGCAGGTTTTCATGATGCCGGACACCATAGTGCAGGCGTCAAGATCCTGCGTGGCATCGACAAGGTCTTTGGCCTGTGTCAGATCAAGATCGGAAATAAGCGCGGCTTTTTCCACAATATTATATACATAGTTGCGGTCGGCATTGATGCCTGTTCCGATCGCGGTACCGCCGAGATTGATGATCCGAAGTTCGCGTTCGGCCAGATCGAACCGGCGCATATCGCGGCGTATGGTGCGTGCCCAGGCGGAAAATTCCTGACCGAGCCGGATAGGAACTGCATCCTGTAGCTGCGTGCGTCCCATTTTTATTACATTATCGAACTCACGCGATTTATCGTCGAGCGTCTGAGCCAGACGCAGCATCTCGTTCTTGGCATCTTTAAGAAGAGAAAGCGCAGCCATGCGGCCGCTTGAAGGATACACATCGTTAGTAGACTGGCCGAAATTTACATGGTCGTTAGGGTGGACGATCGAATAATCGCCTTTTTCACCGCCAAGCAGTTCGATTGCGCGATTGGCAATGACTTCATTGGCGTTCATATTGAAAGAGGTCCCTGCGCCGCCCTGTATCGGGTCTAAAATAAACTGGTCGCGCAGTTTTCCCTCGATGATCTCATCGCAGGCTTTGCAGATCGCATCCGCTATCCTGGGATCCAGCCGTCCCACTTCATTGTTTACAAGTGCTGCCGCTTTTTTGATCTCAGCAATACTTTTGATCATCTCAGGATCTACAGAAAGACCGGTTATCCGGAAGTTGTCATATGCGCGGAGAGTCTGTACGCCGTAATATGCGTCTGCAGGTACCTCACGGGTGCCAATCGAATCATGCTCTGTGCGGAATTGTTTTTTGTTGTCTGTCATAGTGGTTCTCCTTCCCCTTTTAATGACTGAATGAATACAGTCAAGTGTATTTCTTTTATTCTCAGCATGAATATAGCACATATCCTATATATTGAAAATCGTTATATTTTATTATTAAATATAACTAATATTTGTATATAAGTAAAAATGGAGTTGTTAATAAGTAGAAACTTATTAACAACTCCTAAAGAATTTAGCGCATTATGCAATATTATTTTTCAGGCAGACACGTATCAACAAATACACGCATTGCACTAGTCATAAGACGACTGTGCTTAAAATATAGGTACAAATTCATTGCACTGTAGTTTTCATCAACTTTGTAAATGACGATATCATTGCATGATGCCAGATTTTGTATAGTAATATCGCTTACAAGACAAAGTCCTGCGCCGGCACAGGCCATATGATATGCTGTTTGCTGCTGTTCAAGAGAAATTGCTATTTTTGGAGTGATTTTTTCATTTTGTAACATTATATCAAGTCGTTTCCTCGATTCATTTCCTTCGTTGAGCATTACGAATGGACGATCAGAAAACGAGGATAAACGGATGGATTTAATGTCATCGAAAAGATGACGGTCAGACTTTACATCTTCAGATGTCAGTTGACAGTCCTTCCATTTTTCGTTTTCCACATAGTGTCTAGGGACTACTAGAAGTAGCATTTCTTGTCGAAATTTTTTATAATCGAAAATCGTACGTTCCAGAAGATTATCTTCAACAACAAAGTCTATATCACCCTCCGTCAGCATCTTCTCCAGTTCCTTGGTTGAACCTTGTTCCAGAATGATTTGAATGTTCGGGTATGAATCCTGAAATTTTCGGATGATTGAAGGTAAAATAAATGAAACGAAAACATTACTGCCGCCTATTTTCACTTCGCCGCATTTATTATTGGTTAAGGCATCTATAAATTCGGAAAAATTATTTTCCAAATTTATTATTTGTTCAACTGCATTTATATATACTCGTCCGCATTCAGTTAGTTTTATGGGATTAGTACTTCTGTCAAACAGTGGCATACCTATCTGCTCTTCGAGCTTTTTTATCGACGAGCTGAGCGCTGGTTGTGATATGTATAGTTTCCTTGCAGCTTTAGAAAAACTTTGCTGCTTATACACTTCATATACATATTCTTTGTTAGAAAACATTGCAAACCTCACTCTCTATAAGATATGAATCGCTTGCACGACAAGGCTTTTAGGCGTATTCATCAGAAGTTATAACACATATAAATTCTTGGTATTTGAGTTCAAAAGCATCTGGATCCTATAATCAAAATGAAAAGGGAAATAGGAACGGATTCATTTTACCGTTTAAAAATCTATTCAAGATGTCTTTCGTTGATATCAAGTCTACCACAAAAGAGAGGCATTATGACAAAAATTATCTAAAGTTATTACTGAAAGGAATGAATTATGCCAAAAAAGAAAGCGTCAAAAGAACGTGTATTAAGCGGTGTACATTTCATGCTTGGTAATTATGCAACAGTGGAAGGCGCAATCAGCGCAGGTTGCAATTACTTTGCAGGATATCCGATAACGCCGGCAAACGAAATATCTGAAAGAATGTCACAGCGCCTGCCACAGGTCGGAGGGAAATTTGTTCAGGGAGAAGACGAATTGTGTTCAGTATTTTCACTGGCTGGTGCAGCTTTGGCCGGGGGAAAAGTGATGACAGCAACAGCTAGCGCTGGGTACAACTACATGCAGGAAGGTCTAGGATACTGCTATGCGATAGAGGCCCCTATGGTTATTGTTGATGTTCAGAGAACGCGTGGGGATAATTTTGCATCGCAGGCAGATGTATATCAGATGCGATACGGTGCCAGCGGTGATTATGAAGCAATCGTTGTTTGTCCGTCATCAGTGCAAGAATTATATGACTACACGATTTGGGCATTCAATCTTGCAGAAGAATATCGTAATCCTGTCATAGTAATGTCGGAGACGACAATCGCACTTATGCGCGAACGTCTCGATATTCCGACAGCAGATAAGATTGAATTATATGATCGCAGATATACAAAAAAAACGCCAGATGAATATCATCCGTTCGAGGCACTGGCGAATCAATGCCCTGAAGCAGCGCCGATAGGGGAGGGCTATCATACTATTTATTCACTGAATCCGCATGATGAATATGGAAATATCGACTGGGATCCTATCGTGTTTGATAACTTGTACAAGAGAGTGACAGGAAAAATCACAGAAAATGCAGATAAGATATGCAGAACTGAAAGCTATATGATGGATGATGCTGATTACGCAATCGTGACATATGGAAGTGAATTCCGTCCATCGATCGATGCTGTGGAGACAGCAAGAAAAGAAGGAATAAAACTGGGCGTATTAAAGCTATGCAATGTATGGCCGGTACCGGAAAATGCGATTTGTGAAGTTGCAGGTAATGTCAAAAAAATATTCTCAGTTGAAATGAACCTTGGCAAGTATGTAAGAGAGATAGAACGTGCATCAAAGAATAAATGTGAAGTTGTTTCGGTCACAAAGAACCGCGGTTTTGTTCATACAACTGATGAAATCATGACAGAAATAAGAAAAGGAGTGTTATAAATGGCGGATATCAAAATCAATCCAAGAAGAAAATATCTAAGACCAGAGAAATTACCGCACTTCTTCTGCTCAGGATGCGGATGCGGACAGGTCTTAAATTATTATACACAAGCACTTGAAGAACTTGATATGGACCCTGAAAAGATGGTGCATATCGGAGGCGTAGGGTGTACAGCCAGAATCCCGGTTTACATTAAAACAGACATGCTTCACGGTGTCCATGGAAGGACCTTAGCCTGGGCAACAGGAATAAAAATGATGAAACCGGATCTGCCGGTAGTGATATTCGCAGGAGACGGAGACTTGGTTTCCATAGGCGGCAATCATATGATACAGGCTGCAAGAAGGAATCTGGATGTCACGGTAGTAATGGTGGACAATATGAACTTTGCCATGACAGGGGGGCAGGTAGCACCGACTACACCGGAGGAATCCGTAACAATGACTACACCTTATGGAAGTGCAGAACCGAGGTTTGACACATGTAGACTTGCAATAGCAGCGGGTGCGACACATGTGGAAAGATGGACTACGGCTGACAGAGTTCAATGCAAAGATGCAATGAAGCGAGCTCTTCAGCACAAAGGATTTTCACTTATAGAAATAGTGTCTCAGTGTCCTACACATTACGGAAGGTATGCTCTTGGAACGGGAGATCCGCAAAAAGTAATCGACTGGATCAAAGATCACACATATAAACTAACAACTGCAGATTCTATTTCTGAAGAAGAAAAATCGGGCAAACTTCCATGCGGAGAATTCTATAGAGTTAGTAGACCGATTTATCAGGGGACGACAGTTATGTCCGGGAAGGAGGACAAGTAATGAAATATCCACTCAGGATTTCACTTTGCGGATTCGGCGGACAGGGTATTGTCCTTTCTGCAGTTATACTCGGAACAGCTGCTGTCACAAAGGGAAACAAATATGTAGTACAAACACAGTCATATGGTTCTGAAGCGAGGGGAGGTCAGTGCCAGTCGGAATTGATAATAGACGAAAAACCTATCAATTCACCGATTGCAGAAAAGAAAAATGTACTGATTGCACTTTTCCAGGATGCTTATGAAAAGTATATCCCGGCATTGGAGGAAGACGGAATTCTTGTTATAGATCCGGATCTTGTTACAAATATCGTGCGACCGGTAGAAACCACTTTTGAGCTTCCTGCAACGCAGATAGCAGTAGACATTGGAAATAGAATGACTGCCAATATGGTTGTGCTGGGATTTCTTAGTGAATGTCTCGGAATCATTAACAAAGACGATCTATTAGAAGTAGTGAAAGATAATGTTGCTGATAGATTTAAAGAAATAAACACTAAAGCGGTCGAGGCGGGAATCGAATATGCAAAAGAGCATAATATGTATCATCGCTCATAGCATGAGAACAGGAGGATATAGATCTAATGAATCTTTTTGAGTATGAGGGTAAAGAACTCATGAAAAAATATGAAATCCCTGTTCCGTTGAGTGGCTTGGTGAAAGATTATGAAGTACTTCCAGAAACTGAACTTCCATTCGTATTGAAAGGGCAAGTTGATTCCGGAGGGAGAGGCAAGGCAGGAGCTGTACAGATTTGTGAAACAGAGGAAGATTTTTTGGAAAAGGCACCGGAAATAATGTCGGTGAAAGTCAAAGGACGTCAGGTTGTTGGACTGTTGGCTGAAGAAATGTGCAAAGTGGATAAAGAATTATATCTTTCCATAATGTTGCAGGGTGTATCAAAACCGACGCTGATTATTAGTGAGATGGGCGGTATGAATATAGAAGAAGTTGCAGCATCAGATCCGGACAAGATTTTGAAAGTGGAGATAGACCCGTTTACGGGACTGAAATCATATCAGCTGAAAATGATTTCAAAATCAATCCAGTCAGTTGATGCAAAAAAATTATCTACATTCATTAAAAAAATTGAACGAATGTTTGTGGAAACCGGTGCGGTATTGGTAGAAATTAATCCTCTGGGAGTAAAAAACGGAGAATTGATTGCCATGGACTCAAAAATTGTTTTAGATGACCATGTAACATCAATGGCAGAGATAAGAGAAAACTTTGAGGAAAGAAGAAATATGCTGCCGGGATATATATCTCCGGAAGTTGAAAAAACTACTGTGACATTTATTCCGCTTGAGGGGAATGTAGGGTTGATTTCAGATGGTGCAGGAACAGGCATGATGTCTCTTGATCTGCTTTATGACGAGGGACTGGAGGTTTCCAGCTTTGCGGAATTAGGGGGCATGACTTCGGAGAAAGTAATGTATCGCGCTTTGGAACTGACATTTAATAACAACCAGGACATCAAAGCGCTGCTGATAGTGCTTATAGGCGGCTTCAACAGGATGGATAACATGGCTAAGGCCATAATACGGTATGTGCAGGAACACAATATTACAATACCTCTTTTTACTCGGATGTGCGGGACAAAAGAGGTGGAAGGTACAGAAATGATGGAACGTGCAGGTATCAAAACATATTACGATTTAACGGAAACAGTGAAGACCCTGGCAGCAAGTGTTAGAGGAGGGGTGGAGTAATGTCGATATTGATTGACAAAAAAACAACAGTACTTGTGACAGGTATAACCGGGTCATCAGGAATGCTACAGACTAAGGCAATGCTGGATGCAGGCACAAAAATCGTTGCCGGAGTTACCCCCGGCAAAGCTGGTCGTGAGGTATATGGCGTTCCGGTATATGATTTTATTTCTGATGCGAAAAAGGAGCATGAATTTGATACGGTGATTTCATTTGTTCCACCTAAATTCGCTATGGACTCATGTTTCGAAGCTATAGATGCAGGGATAAGACTTCTGGTTCTTACAACAGAACAAATCCCACTTCAGGAAATTGTGAAAATAGTGGGATATGCCAGGGCACATAATACCATTATCATAGGACCGGGATGTGCAGGAACAATAGTGCCAGGAATGTGTAAAGTGGGTTCACATCCAATCCAGTTTTTTAAACCTGGTAATGTTGGCATCGTTTCAAAGAGCGGCGCTTTGTCATATGAAATCGGGAAAACATTGAGTGATAATGACATAGGACAGTCGCAGGTAGTTGCAATAGGTGGAGGACCGATATGGGGTTTTACGCAGAAGGATGCGATACAACATTACGAGGAAGATCCCGACACTAAAATAATTGTTCTGCTTGGCGAAATAGGCGGTGGATCAGAAGAAGTTGCTGCAGCATATATAAGAAAACATGTGAATAAACCTGTCGTTGCGCTTATTGTTGGAAGGAACGCCCCAAAAGGGAAAAATCTCGGACATGCGGGAGCCATAGTGACGGGGAATATTGGCACGGCAACAACGAAAATCGCAGCACTTAATGAAGCAGGTGCAATAGTTGTTAAAAGTCCCGCTGATCTCGTAAAAAAAATTCAAGAGTTAGAAAAACAGATTTAGGTTAAGACTTCGTAAAACATTTTTTAGCAGCACAGAATAAAGAGGAGAAAAAATGGCAGTTTATGTAGATAAAGAGCTCTGTAAGAGTTGCAGCATTTGTGTAAATGCCTGTCCTAGGCAGGTTTTTAAGATTACAGAGCATGTAAATAAAAAAGGTTATAACTATGTTGAAGCTGAGAAGGAGGAGGATTGTATCAGCTGCGGAATATGTGAATCAATTTGTCCTGATTTTGTTATTCATATTGAAAAAACAGAGAACTGATGCAACATATTTGGAATGAAAAAAATAATTGGAATCATTGGCGGAATGGGACCACTTGCAACAGCAGATCTGTTTCGAAAAATCATTGATGTTACAGAAGCAGAAAGGGATCAAGATCATATAAGAGTGCTGATAGATAGTAATACAAATATACCGGATAGAACAAAAGCAATCTTATACGACGGGGCAGATCCTGTACCGGAGATTTTGAAAAGTGCACATATGCTTGAAGAAGATGGTGCTGATCTACTGATAATGCCATGTAATACTGCACATTATTATTTTGAAACAATAAGCCATTCTGTGGACATTCCTATGCTAAGCATGATTGAAGAAACAGCAAGACGGCTCAGTAGGATGAATATCAAAAAGGCAGGATTGTTAGCAACGGATGGCACTGTAGAGTCACAAATATATAGTGATACGTTCAAAAAATACGATATAGAAACCATAGTTCCTGACAGTAAAGGGCAAAATGAAGTGATGAAGCTTATATATAAAGGCGTTAAAGCAGGAAATTGGAATCGTGATTTGGGAGGATTTCGAAAGACATTGACGGATATGAGGGAAAGAAAGTCAGAGTTATTTGTACTCGGATGCACAGAATTGCCGGTTGCTTTTCAACATTATGACTTCGGTGTGCCTGTAATTGATCCTACACTTGAGCTTGCAAAATGCGCCGTATATTTTGTCGGCGGGAAGATCAAAAGTGAAACAAAGGAGAAAATATGTTAAGTAATATTGTAAAAAACATAACGCCTTCGGCGACACAGGATATGGAAGTAACTGTAGCTGATATGCTTGCAGAAGGCATTGATGTAATCGGTTTTAATGCAGGCGAACCGGATATGGGAACTCCTGATTTCATTAGTGAAGCTTGTAAGAAAGCAATTGATGAAGGCAGAACTAAATATGTTAATACCGTTGGGATATTTGAATTGCGTGAAGCCATCTGCAGGAAGTTAAAAAGAGATAACGGACTTGAATATGATCCGGCGCAGATATGTGTTTCAACAGGAGCAAAACAGGCAGTAAATAATGCCGTTAAAGCAGTTGTGAATCCTGGAGATGAGGTAATAATTCCAAGCCCATGCTGGGTAAGCTATGAAGAAATGGTAAAAATGGTCGGCGGTATTCCTGTTACTGTGCCAACGTTGAATGATTTTCAGCTTGATGTTGATGCAATTGAAAAAGCAGTCAACGATAAAACTGCTGCAATTATCATTAATACACCAAACAATCCTACTGGTGCTGTATATACGGAAGAAATCCTCAGAAAACTGGCCGACATAGCAATTAAGAATGATTTCTACATTATCACAGACGAGATTTATGAAAAACTTATTTATAGTGAAAAAAAACATTTCAGTATTGCTTCAATATCAAAGGAAGCATATGACCGCACTATTGTAATCAACGGCTTTTCTAAAGCATACAGAATGACCGGATGGCGAGTAGGATATACAGCAGCGCCAAAGGAGATAGCGGATGGTATTGCTTCAATTCAAGGACATACGACATCAAACAGTACGACATTCGTTCAATATGCAGCAGTAGAAGCATTGAGATATGGTAATGATGACATATCAAAGATGGTCAGAGAGTTTGAACGGAGAAAAAACTATATTTACAGCAGACTGGTGAAGATTGACGGCATAACATGCAGTAATGTTGATGGTGCATTTTATTTAATGCCGAATATATCTGCTTTCTTTGAAAGGGGGACAAATGGAAAGCGGATCAAGGATTCTTATGATTTTTGCAATTATATCTTAGAGGAAGCACGAGTGGCCGTTTTGCCAGGGGCGGCGTTTAGAGCGCCGGATTGTGTTAGGATTGCATATACCAATTCTTTTGAAAAAATTAAAGAAGGTATGGACCGTATTGAACGTGCTTTGATAACATTAAATAAGGAGTGAGTTATTATGATGGATACAGAAGAGGCAGTGAAAACTGAAAAACGAAGTTTCTTTATTAGAATGGTTTCAGTTATTGGGCCGGGTGTTGTATTACTTGGCAATATCGTGGGACCGGGGACAGTCACAACAGCGTCCTCTACAGGTGCAAATAATGGATATTTGTTACTATGGTGTTGCGCATTAAGTGCATTCTTTGCATATGTTTTCAATGAACCTTCTTTACGTTGGACATTAAAGACAGGAACTAGTATGCTAGAAGGTGTTAGAACTGAAATAAGTCCTGTTATGTCAAAGATAACATATATAGCAATCTTTTCGGGAGCTATCGCATATCAGACTGGAAACTTTTTGGGCGCTTCATTGGCATTAAATTATCTTGTTCCCGGACTATCAGTTAATGCAGGTGTGGTAATATTGGCACTTTTCACGGTGTTTCTTGCAATAATGGGTCGATATAAGGCACTTGAAAATACAGCTAGTATACTTGTAGCGATGATGTTGATTGCTTTTGTTGTCACAATGTTTGCCTGCAAACCTAGTTTGACGGGAGTCGCAAATGGATTTATTCCAAGAATACCGCATGGAGCAGAAATTCTTGCAATGGGGCTTGTTGGAACTACAGTATGCCCGGATAATGTTTTTGCCATGTCAACAATGACAAAAAATGAATGGCACAATGGACTTCAGGATCTTGGTAAAGCGAAGAAGGATCTGAGAATCAATATGGTACTTTGCGGTTTAATAACATGTGCAATATGTATATGTGCTGCAACAGTATTGCATCCGCAAGGCCTGACTGTATCATCAGCTGCAGATATGGCGAAAATACTTGTTCCATTTGTTGGAAGATATGCAGGTGTACTGTTCGCTTTAGGGCTTTGGGCTGCTGGCTTCAGTTCGGCGATATATTTCACAGGATGTTTCCCAGAAATGTTTGCTGAATCATTCGGAAAAGAATATTCACCAAAAAGCATTCCTTCCAGAGCAATAATATTTATTGTGGCATTATTCCCAATTGTTGTTTGTTACGCTTTTTCAGGGACTGTGCCAACTTCAATCATTATTACAGCTCAAGTGCTTTGCACATTGATACTTCCAGTTTCAATTGTTATGATAGCTATTCTTATGAATAAGAGAAAAATATTAGGAGAGATGGCAAATACTGTATGGCAAAATATTTGTTTAGCTGTTCTCGGACTATTGGTTCTGGGAATTACAATAAATGCAGCGATAACAATATTCTAATAAATGATAACATAGTAAAGGAGATGAAACAAAATGGACGAACGGTTGCAATATCCATCTTTTTCAGGGATCATGACATTTCTAAGGAGTCCGTATATCAAGGTGGACGAAGCAAATCAAGGGGACTATGTTGTTATTGGTGCTCCATATGATACAACAACGGGTTCGAGACCTGGGTCGCGATATGCCCCAAATTCTATCAGAACAGAGACAGTACATTTCTTATATCACTTAACCGCAATCGATAAAGAAGTAATGGATGTCGTTACAAAGCAACGCATGACATGCAATATGATTGGAACAATAAAAGATGCTGGTGATGTTCGTGTATATTTATCCGATGTCTCTAAAACTTCTGACAGTATTTCGGATGGAGTAGCAAGTATAACAAGTGCGGGGGCCACACCAGTGGTCCTCTGTCAAGTTTTCGGACAAGATTTTTGAATCAATCTTACATTGGTTACGCAGCCCACTGATGTAATTGCTGCAAATAATATTGGTTTTCATAATCAACAGGCGATTTGTAGCCACAGAA
>JALCRY010000031.1 GCA_022652985.1 Eubacteriaceae bacterium
CTTGTATGATGTATTTAAGTCCAAATACATCAATACGCTCCTTTCCATTAAACTTTGATATAATCAATATTAACACTGTGGACTTTTTATTTTTCTTATGGCTTTGACTATTTTAAGGAGTGTATTGCCACAGTTTTATCTAAATCATTTATAGTTGGATAAGTCTTTGAACTTTTATGTCACGCAAGTTTATGATGATAAAACCAGGTGGACAAACACAGTGATTTTACTTAAAGGAGTTGATCTTATGATCTATGTCGGCATCGATATTGCCAAACTTAACCATTTTGCTTCTGTTATGGATTCTGATGGAGAAGTTCTCGCTGAACCATTTATGTTCACCAACGATTTCTCCGGATTCCAGAAGCTGCTCGACTGCATCAGCAGTTTCCCAAGAGATGAACTTTACATCGGTATGGAATCTACTGCTCACTATGCAGAAAATCTTACCAGCTTTTTATTTACCAGAGATTTTAATGTGTGTATCATTAATCCGATCCAGACATCTGCTCTCAGAAAGTCTAACATCCGTAAAACCAAGACTGATTCTGTTGATACATACCTTATCATCAAAGCATTATCTATGAATCATTTCAGACTTTACACACAGAGAGATTATGATTCACTTCAATTAAAAAACCTCTGCCGCTTCCGCCAAAAACTTATGAAGGCAAGGACAAGGGTCAAAATTCAGCTTGTTACTTATGTGGATCTGCTGTTCCCTGAACTCCAGTATTTCTTTAAATCCGGAATACACGGTAAAGCATGTTACGCCCTTCTTAAAGAAGAACCTAATCCCGACAAGATTGCGTCGATGCATCTCACGCGGTTATCAAACCTGCTAAACAAGACCTCTAAGGGCCACTTTGGTAAGCAACATGCAATTGCTTTAAAAGAGCTTGCTGCACAATCTGTCGGTATTAAAAATGATACCCTATCTTTACAGATTTTGCAATCCATTAATCAAATCGAATTATTTGATTCTCAGCTTAATGAAGTCGAAGGATCTATCAATGAGATCATGGATAAGCTTGACTCGGTCATTAAAACGATCCCTGGCATCGGCAGCCTGAATGGCGCCATGATAATCGGCGAGATCGGTGATATCAGCCGTTTTGAAAAGCCCTGCCAGCTTCTTGCATATGCCGGCCTCGATCCATCTGTTTACCAGTCAGGAAACTTTTCAGCATCCAGGACAAGGATGTCCAAGAGAGGCTCCAGAATACTCCGATACGCTCTCATCAATGCTGCATGGCAGGCAACATTGAACAACAGGACTTTCAGGGATTACTATGATTTAAAGATCTCACAGGGCCGCCGTCATTACAATGCTCTTGGTCATGTTGCAAACAAACTTGTCCGTGTCATTCACAAGATGATGACTGATAATGTTGAATTCGATCTAGACTAGTCCTACCTGTCAACTATATTCAATTTTCAAAAGCACCTAATCGATGCTTTATTTCCTATACACTTTTTTACGTCAAAACTATTTTGTTTTTCTTCGAATTTTCTATTGACTATTCATAGTTGGTCTCCTTAATTTAATATTACATGCATTATCAGTTTCTGATGCTTTGTCGCAGACCCCGCTGCATCATTTGGCACTTCATATTGCTTGACTGTAAACTCCGCTGCACTTTGCCGCGTTCTGCCTTGTTGTATCACGCTGCTCCCTGGCAAAGACTTCAGCCGACATACAGTCTAATACTCCAATTGTAATATTTTACCAATCAAATGTCAATTTTTTCCATTCGCTTTGGTCCGTGTCCTTTGTCACGGCCATTCGTGTACTCTATTCCGCAATTAGATGAGGTCTGCAGGCCTGATAAGCAACCCATAGGGTACACGCTTTCGCTGATCTCGGCCATTCGTGTACCCTATTCCGCAATTAGATGAGGTCTGCAGGCCTGATAAGCTGCCCATAGGGTACACGTCTTCGCTGACCTCGGTCGTTCGTGTACCCTATTCTGCAATTAGATGAGGTCTGCAGGCCTGATAAGCCGCCCATAGGGTACACGCTTCCGCTGATCTCGGCCGTTCGTGTACCCTATTCCGCAATTAGATGAGGTCTGCAGGCCTGATAAGCTGCCCATAGGGTACACGCTTTCGCTGATCTCGGCCGTTCGTGTACCCTATTCCGCAATTAGATGAGGTCTGCAGACCTGATAAGCTGCCCATAGGGTACACGCTTTCGCTGATCTCGGCCGTTCGTGTACCCTATTCCGCAATTAGATGAGGTCTGCAGGCCTGATAAGCTGCCCATGGGGTACACGCCAGTATGGAATCACGCGCAGCATTTCCCGCGTCGCATTTCCCGCGCAACAAAACAGCGGGTATAAAACCCGCTGCTATCTGTCTTGTTATATGCAGCCGATGCCGCAGCAGTTATTTTTCGTCCGGATTTGCATTGTCAGGATCAGCATCATCCGCTTCGTCCGAATCAGCGTCCTGACCCTCGCTGTCAGGATCCGCGTCCGGGCCCTAATCGTCCTGATCTTCGCTGCTCGAATCAGCGTTCGGGCCCTCATCATCCGGCATATCACCCGCGCCCTCCGCTTCTTCGTCACCGGCTTCTTCGAAGTCATCATCGATCGGCACGGTTATCAGGGCCTCGCGCGCTTTGTCGATCGTGCTTTCGGGAACGAATATCTCGATGTCCTGTATGCTGTTTGAGCCCAGCGCTACTTCCATGAAATTGGAAGCGCCCCTGTAGTTCTTTACGCACGGGATGCCTTCTGCTTCGAGCTTTGAGGCGATTATATCTGCTTCGAAAGATGTCTTCGCAGTGGTCAGGTATACACCGTTACGCCACGGAGCGTCTTTTTTCGGTCTGTCTAATACTCCCATCTCTCGTTCTCCTTAGACTGCCTTTGTCTCGATTTCTTCGTGAAGCTTAGCAGTGAATTCAGGTATAGGCATTGTGCCGAGGTCGCCTGTCTTGATCGAACGTACCGAAAGCGTACCGTCCTCGATTTCCTTATCGCCTATTACGCAGATATAGGAATCTCTGGCCATTCTCGATTCTCTCATCTTGTAGCCGATCTTCTCGTTGCGGGCGTCAACCTTTACTCTGAAGCCTTCGTTCTCGAGTTTCTCAGCAAGTTCATTCGCATATGCGCCCTGCTCTTCCGTTACTGTGAGAAGCTTGATCTGTACCGGTGCGAGCCACAGAGGGAACTTTCCTTCGAAGTGTTCGATCAGTATGCCGATGAACCTTTCGATCGATCCGAATACTGTTCTGTGGATCATTACCGGTCTGTGCTTCTCGCCGTCAGGCCCGATGTATGAGATGTCGAATCTCTGAGGCATCTGGAAGTCGAGCTGGTTCGTTCCGCACTGCCATGTTCTGCCGAGTGCATCTACGAGGTGGAAGTCGAGCTTCGGTCCGTAAAATGCGCCGTCGCCTTCATTTATTGTGTACGGCATGCCGAGATCTTCAACTGCTTCTTTCAGCGCATCCGTCGCCATATCCCATTCTTCCTGTGTACCCATTGAATTATCAGGTCTTGTTGACAACTCAATGTGATACTTGAATCCGAATACGCTGTACATTGTGTCGATCAGTTTGACGACAGACTGAACTGTCTCCTTGACCTGATCCATTGTGCAGTACATATGTGCATCGTCCTGTACGAACGATCTTACTCTCATAAGTCCCTGCAGCGTGCCGGACAGTTCGTGTCTGTGCACTCTTCCGAGCTCTGCATATCTGAGCGGGAGATCTCTGTATGAACGGATCTTGTTGCCGTAGATAAGGATCGAACCCGGGCAGTTCATCGGCTTGATCGCGTAATCTTCATCATCGATCTTCGTGAAATACATATCGTCTTTGTAATGATCCCAGTGACCCGAAGTTCTCCAGAGCTGCTCATTGAGGATGAGCGGCGTCATGATTTCGTCATAACCCCATTTTCTGTGGATCTCTCTCCACCAGCTCGTGAGTTCGTTTCTTAAAATCATTCCGTTCGGCAGGAAGAACGCAAACCCAGGACCTTCTTCGTGCATTTCGAAGATTTCCATTTCCTTGCCGATCTTTCTGTGATCTCTCTTCTTCGCTTCCTCTATCATGTTGAGGTGCTCATCCAGCATTTCCTGTGTCGGGAAACTTGTTCCGTAAATTCTCTGGAGCATCTTGTTGTTCGAATCGCCTCTCCAGTATGCGCCGGCGATGCTCGTCAGCTTGAAAGCCTTGACGACGCCCGTCTTCTCCACGTGCGGTCCCGCGCAGAGATCGACATAATCATCCTGCTTATAGAATGAAAGCTCCTGCTCGTCAGGAAGATCTTCAATGAGCTGGACCTTGTAATCCTCGCCCTTTTCCTTCCAGAACTTCAGCGCTTCTTCTCTCGGCAATGTATAATGCTCGAGGGGATAATTCGCCTTGACGATCTTCTTCATTTCCTTTTCAATGGTCCTCAGGTCTTCATCCGAGAACTTATGCTCGTCAAGATCGATGTCATAATAGAATCCGTCATCGATTGCAGGACCTATCGCCAGCTTGGCCTCCGGCCAGTGTCTTTTGATAGCCTGCGCCATAATGTGCGACGTCGTATGTCTGAACGCCTTTCTGTAATTTTCATCTTCCCATTTTACCATTTCTGCCATTTTAATCTTCCTCCATTGAAAGCTCTATCAGCTTGTCTATCAATTCGCCGTACTCGATGCCTGCCGCTCCCCACAGCTTAGGATATAAGCTGATGTTCGTGAATCCCGGCAGCGTATTGATTTCGTTGAAAACGACTTCGTTCTCAGTCGAAAGGAAAAAGTCCGCTCTGGAAAGTCCTTCGCACCCCATTGCCTTGAAAACCTCTACTGCATCATTCTGTATCTCTCTGATCTTCTCTTCAGGCAGGTCGTCAACGATCCTTGTCTTGGAGAGAGGATTCGAATATTTTGCTTCATAATCGTAGAACTCGTTTGCGGACAATATTTCACCGACAGGAGATGCATGCGGAGTTCTGTTGCCGAGAACAGCGACTTCGATCTCTCTGCCTACGATCGTTTCCTCGATGAGGATCTTGAAATCTTCAGTAGCCGCAAGCTTTATTCCTTCGAACAGCTCCATCTGATTCTTTACCTTGGATATTCCCACCGACGATCCGTCGCTTGCCGGTTTTACAAACAGCGGATACTCGCCGCCGAAGAATTCTTCGATATTCTTCAGTTCATCTTCCGGCGAATGTGAAAATGTCACTCTGTCAGTAGAATAATACTTCGCCATTTTGATAGTGCCGATTTTCTCTCTGACGATTGCTCGAGTGACTTCCTTGTCCATGCACGCCGCCGATGCCAGCGTCCCGGCTCCCACATAAGGGATACCGGCAACATCCAGCAGGCCCTGCATAGTCCCGTCCTCTCCGAACTGTCCGTGTATTATATTGAATACGGTGTCTACGCGTATGTCTTTGTCTTTGAGTCTGATTCCGTGTACTCTTCGGTCCGGGCAAATCGATGCATCCTTGTTCCCAGAATTGTTCTCCCAGCTCGTATCTGCTATCTCGTCGGGAGAAGCATGGGTAAGCATCCATTTACCCTGTCTGGTTATTCCGAGCGCGTAAATCTCATACTTTGCCTGATCGATATTTCTGAGTATCGATGCCGCGGAATTGCATGAAACTTCATACTCCGGCGATGTACCGCCAAAAAGTATTACAACCTTTAACTTCGTGTTTTCCATAATCTCACTACCTTTTTTAGTTATATAGCATAACGCAAATCATGCGTCCTTTGTATCAGGTTTTTTCTTGACGTTTATCGCTGTCTCGTACAGATCCAGGGCGGAGTCGATATCCGCATCGTAGATCTGCTTCCCGTTCTTCAGCACGATCCCGCGGTGGCAGAACTCTCTCGCCATATCCGTGGAATGCGTTACGAAGAGCAGCGTTACATCCTCACTGTCCATTATTTCATTGACCTTGCTTACGCATTTTCTTCTGAAAGCCTTGTCGCCGACACTGAGCGCCTCATCTATGATAAGTATCTCAGGGTGCGTATTTATATTAATAGCAAATCCGAGTCTGGCTTTCATCCCGCTCGAATAGCTCCTGACCGGCTGGTCCATATAATCACCGATATCCGCGAAGTCGACAATCGTCTCCTCGAGCTTATGTATCTCTTCGTCGCGGATCCCCATGATCTGCCCCTTGAGATAGATATTTTCGCGCCCGGTCATTTCCTTGTCGAATCCCGCAGTAAGTTCCAGTAATGCGCTGACTCTTCCGCGGACAATGACTTCACCTTCCGTCGGGTAAGTAACACCCGTAACGATCTTGAGGATCGTCGATTTTCCGGCTCCGTTCTTGCCGAGGAAGGCAACGGCTTCACCGCGCTTTATCACGAACGAAAGATCGTTGACAGCCTTTTTCGGTATATATTTTATTCTCTTGTTGAACACGGCCATAAGTCGCTGTTTATCATTTTTGTACAGCTTATATGTCTTGGTCACGTGCCTGAACTCGATTATGTTTTCTTCTTTCTCCATCGTGCGGTCTCCTATAATACGTCAGGCATATCTTTCTTGAGCTTTTTGAATGCCCACAGTGCAAGCGCCCACATTATCACGATCTCAACGAGATATACTGCAAGTTCCTTCGGTTCCTGCCATATCCAAACTTTATGTATGAGGCAGTTCCTGTACCCCTCGCACGTAAACGTGATAGGATTCATCTTCAGCAGCATCCTGCCGACATGATTCGTTATTTTGTTCACCGGCCACATGATGCCCGATAACCAGAACAGCGCCGTAGTGAACGATTTCACCAGATTCGCAAAGTCCTGACTTATCGCTGCCAGCACGGAGCCGAACAGTGTCCACCCCACGCAGAACAGGAACATCAGCAGCATATATATCGGAAGCTGCAGATAGTACAAAGTGAACGGCTCCCCGAACAGGAAGTAAATCACTATTACTATCGCAAACAGCAGCAGATGCACTGCGAATTTCGACATCCCGACAAACGTCGGTATCGTCGACACCGGGAACTTCATCTTGGTTATAAGATGTTTATAACGCCTCATGCATGTCGTGCCCTGCGTAAGCATTTCCTGTATGTAAAACCACGGCACCATGCCCGCGATCAGCCACAGGAAAAACGGAAATCCGTAGATATCACCTCTGTGTCTCAATCCTATTGAAAACGCGAACCAGTAAACGAATATCGTAACCGACGGCTTGATTATTGCCCATGCCCAGCCGAGCGCCGCGCCGCTGTATGTTTTGATCAGGTCGGATTTTGCCAGCTTGAATATCTGATGCCGCCATTCCACATGATCTTTTACAAGGTTCTTTAGTTCCATCGTATCCTTCTCATATTTTCAAAGCATGTCGGCCCCGATTGGTCAACCTACTGATAATACCACTTTCATTTTTCTATTTCAACAATCAATCCATAACGTCTTCCGATGTTATCGTATCATCATCGATTTCATACTTGCCTGACTTCTCAGACACAGCCTGACTTATCTGTTTGACTGTATCCGAGCACTGGTAATTGTCCTGTCCGAATATCTTCTTGTGCAGCTCCTGCACATTAGTTTCCAGAGTAACCGGAACATCATATGATACTCCGTTGATCATGCCCGAGAAATATTCATAAGGCCATCCGCGTACATTTTCCACATCGTATGAACTGATCCCGAGGAGCATGCTCATGATGGTAGATGACGACAGGCTCGTCTTGACTTCAGGCAGAGCGACATTCGCGACCTTGTTGAGCTTGGACAGGTTCATTGTCTTCGCCTTATTGACAGCGGCCTCTATGGTTGCCCTTATTCTCTTCGCACGGTGATTGTCTCCGTCAACGTGTCTGATCCTGCAGTAAGTAACGGTCTGCACTCCGTTCAGTGTCTGATATCCGGAATGCGTTATCTGCTTGGTGCTGCCGTTCAGGCTCTTGTTCGTATCCGCGATGTAACGGTTCATTTCCGCGATATTGTCTTTCGTGACATTCAGCCTGAGACCGCCCATTGCATCGACAGTATCGGCTACCGTGCCCCAGTCGACCCTGACATAATTCGTTATATTCAGGTCGAGGTTTCTGTTCAGCGCTCTGATCAGTCCCTTCGGCCCGTTGTATGCATGAGCGTGTGTTACTTTATCTATATTCAGAGTGTTGTTCTCGTCCAGCTGCAGATATGAATCTCTCAGTATCGTGAATATCTTGACCTTATTCGTCTTGTTGTTGATGCTGGCGATCACTATCGCGTCCGATCTGCAGTGTTCTATGTCCTCGCCCTTGCGGTCGTCGATGCCGCAGAGGACTATATTGGTATAATCCTTGAGTCCTTCTTTGGCCTCGTCGCTGATGCAGAGATCCGAAGTATCCAGTGAAGTGTCGTGATTCAACGTATCCAGCTTGTTCATTACTACGCCATAGGCAAGCCCCACGCCGCTGCCGGCCAGAACCAGAAGACATACTATGACTATAGCGACCGTCTTCTTGATATTTCTTTTGCGTCCGCCGCCGCTGCCGTTCATACGCCCGCTGCGGCCCCGGCCGTTATTCTTCTTTTTCTTCTGTTTACGCTGCTTTGATCCGCCGTCTTCAGTCCCGGCCGCCGCCGGGATATCGGAAGAGCCGCCGCCGTTTCCGCTGCCGCCTGCTTCCGTCTCAGGCATATCATCAGCGGATCCACCGTCTGACAGACCGCTCCCGGTCATATCGACAGAGCCTGTTTCTTTTGCAATTTCCCTGCTTATCTCATCATCCGTGTAGTACGTTTTGTCCGAACGCATATTGTTACTCCCCCATAAGGCTAAGGAATTCGCCGGTACGCTTTGCTATGTCCTCGCTGTGGAAGACTGATGAACCGGCAACAGCAATGTCTGTGCCTGCATCCAGTACACGGCCGACGTTATCTAAACTGATACCGCCATCCATTTCGATCTTGAAATAACGATCCATCTCATCTCTCACAAGCGACAGAGCCTTGGTCTTTTTCAGAGTGCTTTCAATAAAACTCTGTCCGCCGAATCCCGGGTTCACCGACATAACAAGGATCATATCGACCTCATCCAGTATACATTCAAGCGCGCTGACCGGCGTGGCCGGATTGATCGCCACTCCGGCTTTGATGCCGAGGCTTTTGATATGCTTGACTGTTCTGTCCAGGTGCGTACATGCCTCTTGATGTACAGTAATATATTCTGTGCTGTCTGTGGCAAATTCCTCCAGAAACAGATCCGGATCCTCTATCATCAGATGCACATCAAAAGGAAGCTTTGTCTTCCCCAAAAGGCTTTTCAGCACTACGGCGCCGTAGCTTATGTTCGGGACGAAATGACCGTCCATTACATCGAAATGTATTATCTGCGCGCCGCCTTTTTCGATCGCCGCCACTTCTTCTCCCAGTTTTGAGAAGTCGGCGGACAATATCGATGGTGCAAGTTCTTTCATTTTTTCTCCTTCTGTCATCAGTATTTGTTTTTCTCTTCTATATCCTTATACTGCGCCGTATACGAATCGTATCGCGACCGGCTTATCTTGCCGGCTTCGACCGCGGCTGTTACCGCACAGTCAGGTTCCTTAAGATGTCTGCAGTTGTCATATCTGCATTTTCCTATATACGGCCTCATCTCCGGAAAGTAGAACTGCAACTCTCCGAGATCCGCATCCGAGGTGTCGAACGAAGTGAACCCCGGCGTGTCATAGACCATACCTCCGAAATCCATATCGAAGATCTCCACATGTCTCGTCGTATGCCTGCCGCGCTTCGTTTTGCTGCTCACGCTCCCGGTCTCCGCTTCTATCGAAGGCTGCAGCCTGTTCAGCAATGTCGACTTGCCCGCTCCCGAAGGACCGGCAAAAGCCGATCTTTTCCCGGCGAGATGTTCTTTCAGACCGTCGATGCCTTCGCCCGTCTTCCCGCTCACCAGGACCAGCGGATATATCTTTTCATATATTTCCTTCAGTCCCGCGACGATCTGCGGCTCGGCAATGTCGATCTTGTTGATGCATATCATTATTTCGACCGACGATTTCTCCGCAGCCACCAGCAGTTTGTCTATCACAGCGGTGTTCGGCTTAGGCCTCGCCGCCGCTGCAACTACCACCATCATATCGATATTCGAGACCGGCGGCCTCAGAAACTCGTTTTTACGCGGATATATCCTGTCCACGACAGCATCGCCGTCGTCCTGGACCTCAATATCCACAATATCTCCTATCATAGGCGTCACTCCCTGATCGCGGAAGATCCCCCGCGCGCGGCACTGATATACCTGCTCGTCCGTCTTCACGTAATAGAAGCCGCCTATTCCTTTTACTATCAGTCCTTTTATCAACTTATAGTCCCCGAATCAAAATCGACCGACTTTTTCATTACTGTATTATCGTCGAATATTACAGTGATCGTTCCCGTGCCTGTGCCCTTGACCTTCAGAGTCTCGCCCTCGTCGCTCTTCTTCCGCTGAGCATTCGAGACGACATTCCTTGTGCCGTTGTCATCAGAAACGGTTACCGTCATGTAGAATACTTCCTGATCCGCGTCGCTGTAGTCGATATAAAGACTTACACTCGACGAGCTGCCCGTGCTCACGGTAATATCTATCGTCGAATTCTGCGTCAGGGTGGAATCCGCAGGATACTGCTGCGCCATGACTGTGCCCTTGCTGTAATTCGAGCTCGACGCGTGCGATACGGTCCCGACCTTGAATCCGGCTTCCTTGATCGCCGCTTCAGCCGCCGACTGCGACAGACCGGTCACATCAGGAACCTTCGCTTCCTTGTCGCCCTTGCCGTCCGACAGCACGATATCGATTTCCGAACCCGGCTTGGTCTCTTCGCCGGCGCCCGGAGTCTGCTCTATAACTGTATCTTTATCTTCGCCGCTGGTCTTATATGTCTCCTTGCCGACTTTGAATCCGTATTTCGTCAGCAGTTTTTCCGCTTCGTCCTTGCTCTTGCCGACGAGATTAGGAACTGTGCCTTCTTCTCCGCCCTTGCTGATCGTTACACTAATGGTCCTGCCCTGCCTTATCTTGTCTCCGGCAGGAGGATCCTGTTCGCATATCTCATCGATCGCATAATCGTCGCTGTACTTGTAATCCGACGCTTCGACCTTGAGGTCGTACTTGTCGCATTTGGCTTCGGCCTGTTCTATCGTCAGTCCCGTCAGGTCAGGTGCAGTAATAAGCTTGCCCCCGATGATGCCGAATGCGTACAGCAGTCCCAGCACTCCGACAACGGCAGCCGCGCAGCCGATGATGATCCATTTCTTCTTGCCGCCGCCCGAATTCTTTTTCTTCTTTTTCGGTCTCTCTTCTTCGTAATCGTCATCGTAGTCGTCGTCCTCGTCATAAACGCGTCTTCTCTGAGGAGGCACCGCCGCCGCAGCAGCTGCTGCTCCTGCCCCTGCGCCCACCATCCTGGTTACGAATTCGATGTCGTTGAGAGCTTCTATCATTTCCTCGGCCGTCTCATATCTGTTGGCCTGATATTTATCGGTCGCCTTCAGGACCACCTTTTCCAGCTGAGGCGGTATGTTCGCCACCAGCTGTGACGGCGGAGTTATTTCATTATTTATATGCATGAGCGCGACCGATACCGGATTGTCCGCGTCGAATGGCACTTCTCCGGTCAGCATCTCATACATTACTATACCGAGCGAATATATATCCGATCTCGCGTCGACATGCGCGCCTCTCGCCTGTTCAGGCGAAAAATAATGCACGGAGCCCATCACCTGCTGATTGGTACCGTCGACAATGGTTGTCGTGCTGACAGCTTTGGCGATGCCGAAATCCGCGATCTTGGCGATGCCGTCCGAACTGATCAGTATATTGTGCGGCTTGACATCCCTGTGAATGATCCCGTGCTTGTGTGCGGCGCCGAGTCCGGCAGCCACCTGTTTGCTTATCTCAATGACGCGCCTGTAATCAAGCGGCGCATCTTCCTGTATTATCTGACTCAGAGGCTTGCCCTCTACGAGTTCCATAACTATATAATTGATGTTGCCTTCTTTGCCGACATCATAAATGTTAACGATATTCGGATGCGACAGGCTCGCTGCAGCATGCGATTCCTTTTTAAAGTTCTCTATGAATTTGGCATCATTGGAATACTCCGGCTTGAGGATCTTGACAGCGATGAATCTGTTCAAAAGCCTGTCTCTTGATTTATAGACGACCGCCATGCCGCCGTCACCTATCTTCTGCAGCAGTTCGTATCTGCCGGCTATGACTTTACTGCTCATCCTGTCTCCTTTCCGTTATCTTCAGACATACTACCGTGATGTTGTCCTTGCCGCCCGCTTCGTTAGCTGCATTTACCAGGTTTTCCGCAAGTTCATCCATGTTTTCTGTATTATCCATTATTTCATTTATCTTTTCGTCTTCAACTTCTCCGTAGAGCCCGTCCGTACAGAGGAGGATAGTATCGCCATCCTCGATGCCGGTATTGTAGAAGTCGGCTTCGACATCCGCTTCCGCGCCCATCGCTCTGGTGATCACATTGCCTTTTGTATGACTCCTGGCCTCATCCCGGGAGATGACGCCGAGTTTAACAAGGCTGTTTACATATGTGTGATCCTCTGTGATCTGGAACAGCTCGCTGCCTCTTCTGATGTATGCCCTGCTGTCGCCCACATTCACGACATATGCTGTGAGATCCCTGATATAGCACATGACAAATGTTGTTGCCATGCCTTTGTGGCGGCTGTCGTTCCGGCCGAGCAGAAATACATCGGAGTTGATCCTGTCGATGCATTCTTTAAGATACGCGCCCAGTTCATTTTCATCTCCGCAGTCTGAAATCGGATGCGTCTCAAGATACTGCGCAAGATCTCTGACCGCAGTACTGCTCGCAACCTCTCCGGCATTGTTGCCGCCGACACCGTCGGCGACGCCAAATACATTCTGCTCCGGTATAGTGATCAAAGAATCTTCGTTATTACTGCGAAGCCTGCCTTTATCGCTTTTCTGCCCTACTTCTATCATAGTTACCCTTTACTCGTCGGCTTCGTTCCAGTCGTCGATGAGATTCTGTGTTCTTCTGAGCTTGCAGATGAAGAATCCGTCAGTGCCGTTCACATTAGGAAGCAGCTGCATTGTTTCCTCTGACTTGAATGTCTTGTTCTTTCTGAGGAAATCGCTGACCACTCTTTCATTCTCATATGTGTTTATCGTGCATGTGCAGTACACGAGAAGCCCGCCCGGCTTTACATACTGCGACGATGCAGTAAGTATAGCAAGCTGCTTTCTCGGAAGTCCTCCGAGCATGTCGTTGTTCTTCTTGTATTTGATCTCAGGTTTTCTTCTGATGACGCCGAGTCCGGAACAAGGTGCGTCAACAAGCACTTCGTCCGCCTTCATTATCATCGAACTGTCTACCTTGGTCGCATCCCAGGTTTTCGGCTGAATGATATTCACGCCGAGTCTCTGCGCTTCCGTCATGACTGTTTCGACTTTTCTCTTATAGATATCCGACGCGATGACAAGGCCTTTGTTGTTCATTCTCTCGGCGATCGCCAGCGCCTTGCCGCCAACTCCCGAGCAGACGTCCATTACTACATCGCCGTGTTTCGGATCCATCATCTGGGCCGCGATCTGCGACGCCTCGTCCTGGATCGAGAACAGGCCGTTTTTGTAGAGCTTGCCGCCGGTCAGATTCCCGCCTGAAACATACAGCGCGTTCTTGCTGTATTTGCCTTCTCTGACTTTGAAGCCTCTTTCCTCGAGGCTGTGGATGAGATCCGGCTTCATGACCTTGAGCCAGTTGAGCCTGATGCATGTTTCCGGAGTTTCATTTCCCGCCTTGAGAAGTTCCTCCACAAAATCAACATCATAACTCTCGAGCCACAGCTGGATTATCCATGGTTCGTATGAATATTTCACAGACAGATAGCGCACTTCGTCGTCTGCTCTGTCCGGAAGCTTTATCGTATATTTTTCATTGATATATCCTCTGAGCACGCCGTTGATGAAGCCCTCGCGTCCTTTGGCGAAACGCTTTGCCAGCACGACGCTTTCATTGACTGCCGCGTATTCAGGAACGGAATTCATCTTTGCCAGCTGATAGATGCCCATCCTCAGGATCGTCAGATCTCTTGTGTTGAGCTTGGCGACATCCTTCGGAATGAGATGATCGATGACATAGTCGAGGAGCATCTTATTCTCCAGCACGCCATAGACAAGCTCACGGACGAATCCTTCGTTCGTCGGCTTTGAAATGATGATGTGATGGTTCAGTGCAAGATTAGAATACGATTTCTTGTTTTCAACATCCATGAGTACGTAGTAAGCTGTTTTTCTGTTGACGTCCATTAATTGTTCCCCCTTATTAGTAGCAGTCTGATCAGGTTCGAGACAGCCATGGCGAGCGCCGCCACATATGTCATCGCCGCAGCGCGCAATACAGATTCCGCGCCGCCGACCTCTTCTTCATAAATAATATTGTTCTGTACGAGTTCTCCTATTGCTCTTCTGCTTGCATTTATTTCCACAGGCAGCGTGACCAGATGGAAAATCACCACCGCAATGAACGCGTATATTCCTATATTGAAAACCAGGTTTCCTTCTGTATACATCCCGGCATTGATAACTATTATTCCGATTATCATCAGCGGTATCGCCGCATGTGATATAAAAGACACCGGCACCGCTATGAAATCCCTGATGCGCAGCAGCGCATATCCTTCCGCTTCCTGCATCGCATGCCCGCACTCATGCGCAGCCACCGCGACCGATGATATCGATGAATCTCCGTACACTTCCGGAGAAAGCGAAAGCGAATCCTTTCTCGGGTCATAGTGATCCGTAAGCCTTCCTCTTGTCATTCCTATCGGCACGCTGTTCAGACCGTGCGAATCAAGTATTATCCTCGCAGCCTGCTGCCCCGAAATACCGCTGCGGCATCTCACAGAAGCGTACCTGGCGTACTGGGTGCTGACCTTTCTCTGCGCGGCGATCGTAAAAATGAACGCTGCGGCGAGAAGTATATAACTCAGGCTCCAGTACATTCCGCCTATATACATTCCCATATATTGTAAATCCTCCAAGCCACCTTTAATTTTACCCTAAAACTGTAAATAATTCAACGCTGTGACCTTTGAGATACTCACGGACCTCCATGCGTTTCTTTCCCGGCACCTGTATGACCTTCAGCAGCAATGTCGATCCTCCCGCCGATACGGCGATCCCGTCGCTGCCGGCTGCGGTCACCGTCCCCGGTGCCTGCCCGTTTTCCTCATCCAGCGGTTCCGCCTCCCATACCTTCAGAGTCTCTCCCCCGAGATATGTGAACGCGCCCGGCCATGGATCGTATCCTCTTATCATGCAGTCTATTTCCCGGGGTGTTTTGCGGAAATCTATCAGACCGTCTTTTTTCCCGATCATGCCCGTGAATGTCGCGAGGCTGTCATCCTGCTCTTCTGCAGTAATGCTTCCGTCGGCTATCCCGGGTATTGTTCTGAGGAGGAGGTCAGCTCCCATCAGCGAAAGTTCCTCCGTCAGCTCCGGGCAGTGTTTCCTTCCCGTCTCAGTCTCCGCCGCGGCGTACACGCCTCCAGTGTCCAGGCCTTCTTCCATGCGCATGATACTTACGCCGGTCTTTTTTTCACCAGTCACGATGGACATCGGTATCGGCGAAGCCCCTCTCAGCTTCGGCAGCAGCGACGCGTGGACATTCACACATCCGTGCGCAGGTACCTCGAGCAGCTCTTTCGGGAGTATCCTTCCGTAGGCGGCCACGATGATCATATCCGGTCCGCACGCTTTTATGGCTTCCAGGAATTCTGTGTTTCCCTTTACTTTAAGAGGCTGCAGCACTTCGAGGCCGAGCGCGGCCGCGGTCTCCTTCACAGGAGGCGCCTGGACCTTATGGCCTCTTCCGCTCGCCTTGTCAGGCTGACAGACAACATATACGATATCATGTCCCGCCTCATAAAGCGCTTTTAATATATTTGCCGCAAACTGCGGAGTTCCCATAAAAACGATTTTCATACTATGCTATTCCTCCGGGTCTTCGTAATCTTCAGGCCTGTCTTCAGGTTTGTGTATATCTGTCGCCTTGGACGTATAAAGAATGCCGTCCAGGTGATCTATTTCATGACATGCCGCGACGGCAGGAAAGCCCTCCAGCGTGAATTCGACTTCTTCGCCGTTTCTGTCCTGAGCTTTTATTACCACTTTCTCGGGTCTTTTCACACAGCCCACATAACCGGGTACGGAAAGACATCCTTCATATCCTTCCTGCTCGCCCTCGCTGCTGACTATCACCGGATTTACCATCTCGTAATAATCGTCTTCTTCAAAAGGCCCTATGACGCAGACTCTCTTCAGCATTCCCACCTGCGGTGCGGCCAGGCCGATGCCCTGGTTGTGGATCATCGTTTCTTTCATATCCTTGAGCAGCTCCGTGAGTTTCCTGTCGAAATTCTCCACAGGTCTGCATTTTTTTGTCAGTATCTCGTCGCCTTCATAAACTATATGTCTCAGTGCCATGATTTTAAATTAACTCCTCCCCATGCTGTACGGATTGACATCCACAGCAGCTATACATTTTTTCTGTTTGCCCGCTCCGGCGTTTTTCTTCTTCTCCTCATATTTCAGGATCTCCAGCGCCTCCATATATTTCATCCGCCTGCCCTTCGGGCATTTGATCAATATATACTTTTTATATCCTTCTTTCTCGGGCACGGTCACCATCGGCTGCGGCGCCGAAATCCCGAGCGGACCCAGCATATCCGACAGCCTTTCACGCCACATATCCGCACAGGCGGACACTTCTTCCTCCGCAGGCCCTGATATCACGAGCTGCAGGAGATCTCCGAACGGAGGGTAGCCCAGCAGCTTCCGGACGATCACCTCTTTTTCGAAGAAGCCCTCGTAGTCGTGTTCTGCCGCGCACTGCACCGCGTAGCTTTCCGGCGTATATGTCTGGATAATGACGCGCCCTCTGACTTCGCCGCGTCCCGATCTTCCGGCCGCCTGCGTGATCAGCTGAAAACATCTTTCCGGCGAGCGGTAGTCCGGTATGTTCAGTGTGACATCTGCAGATATGATGCCGACAAGCCCGACATTGCGGAAGTCGAGTCCCTTGGCAACGACCTGCGTGCCTGTCAGCACATCGATCCTTCCTTTGCCGAAATCATCCAGTATCCTGGTCATCCGGCCCTTTTTCTTCATTACATCCATGTCGAGCCTGGCCGCGGTGATCCCTTCGAACATGCTGCTCACAGTCTCGTCCACGCGCTCTGTCCCCGTGCCGAAATAACGTATGTACCTGCTTCCGCATTCGGGGCAGACCGCCGGTATTTCCTCTTCATGTCCGCAGTAATGGCATACGCCTTTTCCGCGGTCTTTATGGTATGTCAGCGATATACCGCAGTCCGGGCATTTAATGACATAACCGCAGTTCCTGCACGATACGAAGGTCGAATATCCTCTTCGGTTCAGAAAGAGGATCGCCTGCCGGCCCTCGCCGAGCGTCCTGCCGAGCTCATCGACTAGCTTTCTGCTGAATATCGAAGTGTTGCCTTCTCTCAGTTCGTCCCTCATGTCAACGGTCTCGATCTCAGGCAGCGGATTTTTATTGTAGCGCTCTCTGAGCTCAAGCCTCTCGTATATCCCGTCTAGGCTTCTCTGATATGTGGCTACCGACGGTGTGGCGCTTCCCAGCACCAGTGTGCCGCCGAACTGTTTCAGCCTCTTGATCGCGACTTCCACCGTATCGTATTTCGGAGCCATGTCTGATTTATATGTCGATTCGTGCTCTTCATCGAGCACGATGATGCCGATGTTTTCAAACGGGGCGAATACCGCCGACCGCGCGCCGATGACGATCTTCACTTCGCCGTTTCTGATGCGCATCCACTCGTCATAGCGTTCACGCCTGGTCAGCCTGCTGTGGAGCACAGCGATCGCGTCGCGCCCGAACCTGCCGATGAACCTGTCGATTATCTGCTTGGTGAGCGAGATCTCGGGAACGAGCATTACTGCATTCGACCCTTTCTCGAGGCACATGGCGATCGCACGCATATATACCTCGGTTTTGCCGCTCCCCGTTACTCCGTGCAGGAGGAAAAGCCCTCCGTCTCCGTTTATGGCCTTCCCCAGCTTCTGCAGCGCCGCCTGCTGCTCACCGGTCAGCTCGGAAATATCCTGCTTCTCGCCTGCCGCATCTTTGTACGGTCTCGCTTCCTTCCCGCGCTTCGATTTGTCGCCGGCCGGGATGAACAGCGAAACGGCGTCGATGTATCTGCACATGTAGCGTTTTTTCATCCACATGCAGGTCTCTATTATTTCTTCAGTCAGCGAAACATCCTCGTCGATACGCGTTATGTATTTCAGACTGCGCATCTCTTCTTCCGGTCTGTCGCTCACGCGGAACACATATGCCTCTCTCTCTTTGTCGCCGCGTCCGAAAGGCACATAAACCTTCCGGCCGGGTCTCAGATCATCGCGCTCGCAGCCGTATGTGAAAAACCGGTCGGTGCTGTCAGTCTTGTTATTGATTATGACGTCTGCGTATTTCAATTTTACCTCTTTACAGAAGATGTATGCCGGCTGCGCCGCATTCCTGTATCATGTCTTCAGGCCATACGGAAGTCTGAACTTCTCCGATATGCGCCTTCCTCAGGAAATACATGCAGAGTCTGCTCTGTCCGATGCCGCCGCCGACTGTGTAAGGGAGTTCTCTGTTCAGGATCGCTTTGTGGAATGCGAGTTCGGCTCTTCTTTCCTCGCCCGCCTCTTTCAGCTGACGCGCCATGGCGTCCTCATCGACTCTGATGCCCATCGAGGATATCTCGAAGGATCTGCCGAGGATGTCGTTCCAGAGAAGTATATCGCCGTTGAGTGTCCAGTCGTCGTAGTCCGGAGCTCTGCCGTCGTGCTTCTCTCCCGATTTGAGTTTTCCGCCTATCTGTTTGATGAATACGGCTCTCTTTTCTTCCGTTATCAGATCTTCTCTTTCGACAGGAGTCTTGTCCGGATACAGGTCTTCGAGTTCCTGCGAGGTGATGAAGAATATTTCATTTGGAAGATCTGTCTTGATCTCAGGGTAATGCCTGTTCACGAAATCGTTCAGGTTCCTGAGAGCAAGATAAATCTTGCTGACTGTCGCTTCGAGATATTCATCGTTTCTCTGCTCTTTCTTGATAACTTTTTCCCAGTCCCACTGGTCGACATAGACCGAATGGAGATTGTCGAGCTCCTCGTCTCTTCTGATCGCATTCATATCGGTATATATGCCGTGTCCCGGCGTAATACCGTATTTCCCGAGCGCCATCCTCTTCCATTTCGCCAGCGACTGGACGATTTCGACTTCATGTTCGTCCATATCCTTGATGGTGAATTTAACGGCTCTTTCCACACCGTTCAGGTTGTCGTTCAGTCCGCTCTCGGGAGCGACGAACAGCGGCGCCGAGACACGTCTCAGGTTCAGTCCGTATGCGAGCTCAGACTGAAAGAAATCCTTGATTTTCTTGATAGCTCTCTGTGTTTCCATATAGTCCAGTGAAGACGAGTAGTCTTCCGGAATCAGTAATTGTGACATTTTTTGCCTCCGATAATATAATATATTGTAATTATTTCCCCGGTCTGCGCTTTGAGTATTCACAGCCGCAGTAATCCTGTCTGTAAAGCCCGTACTTTTTCGAAAGGACAATGCTTCTCTTGAAACCGTCTTTCTTCTTGAAGTCCTGATCGAGGAAGCCGACTCCGTACTTCTCCGCCATCCGGCGTCCTATGCTGCTGACCGCGGAATAGGATTTGTGAGGGCTCACTGTAAGCGTCGTTCCGAACATGTCGAAATTCAGCATCGAGGCAGTCAGCGCTGTTTTCTCGAGTCTCAGAATAAAGCACTCCTGACATCTTCTGCCGCCTTCCGGCTCCGCAGCATACTTTTCGCATACTTCGTAGAATTTCTCCGGTTCGTATTCGCCTTCCCTGAATTTCACGGAATAAGGTATCGCCGGATCATCATTGAACTTTCTGATGAACTTCAATTGATTTTCCAGTCTCTTTCTGTACTCCTCCTCGTCAGTGATGTTCGGATTGTAAAAGAAGACGGTGATGTCGTAATCGGGCGCAAGTCTCTCTATCACAGCAGTGCTGCATGGTCCGCAGCAGCTGTTAAGCAGAAGAGATGGCTTTCCGAGTTTCGTTTCCCGTCCGTTCATACATGTTATATCGTTTTCGTCCGCGCGCCTTCTCTCACATATGTCTGAAAGCGGTCCGGCTTCCTTTCTGTCAGCCATTTTCCGATACCTCCCGAAGAAATATTTCTTCACATCATTGAAAAAATATTATATCATAAACAATGGTAGTTGACTATAATCAATGTGTCATTTTTAATGGTCTGTGAATCGAGGCAAGGATTGAAAAACCAGCGTATCAACATGATAGGTCCGTATCTTCAGCGCAAATTCGGCGGCAAAACGGTCAAGCTGGCGCTGGACGGAGGCTTCACATGCCCGAACCGCGACGGTTCCAAAGGCACCGGCGGATGCATCTTCTGCTCGGGCGAAGGTTCCGGCGAACTCGCCAGCGACATTCCTTCCCAGATAGCTCTCCTTTCGGACAAATGGCCGTCAGCGGACAAATATATTGCCTATTTTCAAAGCCATACCAATACCTATGCGCCGGTCAGCGTCCTGCGTGAAAAATTTTATCATGCCCTCGCCTATCCGGGAGTTGTAGGTCTGGCGGTAGCTACGCGCCCCGACTGCCTCGATGACGATGTACTCGATCTTCTCTCCGAACTTAACAGCAGAACATTTCTCTGGGTCGAACTGGGGCTCCAGAGTATTTTCGATGAAACGGCGCAGCTCATCAACAGATGCTATCCGCTTTCCGTATATGACAACGCCGTCCTGAAACTGAATCAGCGCGGGATACGGATCGTGACCCATCTGATCCTCGGTCTTCCCGGCGAAACTAAATACGATATGGAACGCTCGGTGCGCTATGTGACGACGCCGAACAATATTCTTTCAGACATGCGCGGAAAAGGCAGCCTCCTTTCGGAGCCGCCTGTCTTCGGGCTCAAACTGCATCTGATGAATGTCGTCAAAGACACCCGCCTCGCGGAAATGTTCCCCGGCTACGAACCGTTCGGTTCGATCGAAGAATACATAGGACTGGTATGCGACCTCCTGGAGATCATCCCTTACAGCATCACGATGCACCGGCTCACCGGTGACGTACCGAGGTCATTGCTGCTCACTCCTGAATGGAGCTACAGAAAAAGGACCATCCTCAACGGGATAGCCCATGAAATGGCCGCGCGCGGCAGTGTGCAGGGATGTGCGCTGGGGCAGTAATATCAGAGTTTGTCAGGTCCCAGTCTGCCGTCGTTGTAATGTTTCCGGCACAGCGACACGTACATGTCCGTCCCGCCTACCAGCACCTGGTCTCCTTCGTGCATGATCTTGCCGTTCTGCACTCTCGCGACCATCGTCGCTTTCTTGCCGCACCAGCATATGGTTTTTATCTCTTCGATCTTGTCCGCGTACACGAGGCAGTAATACGAGCCTTCGAACAGTTCGTTGCGGAAGTCGTTTTTCAGTCCGTATGCCATGACCGGTACGTCGAGGCTGTCCACTATTTCCGCCAGTTCGAGCACGTGATGTTTTTTCAGGAACTGACATTCGTCCACCAGCACGCACGCTATCTCATGCTTGCTCTGCTCGCGGATGAAAATTTCCAGTATGTTCGTGTCGTCGCCGAGGGGAATAGCATCCCTCTTCAGCCCTACTCTCGAGCTTATTGTGCCCACTCCGTCGCGTGTGTCTATGGCCGGGATAAACGCCAGTACGCGCTTCCCGCGCTCTTCGTAATTATGCGCCACTTTGATGAGTTCAATTGATTTTCCGGCATTCATCGTGCTGTATTTATAAAAAAACTGTGCCATTTATTTCTCCTTGATTCTGTTTTTCGGGCGGCGATTTTCGGGCCGCCCATACAGAATACCACATTACTGCCGATTCTGCCATATGCACCACAGAGTAAGTGTGATAATAATCACCGATCCACCTATGAGCGCGTTCGGCCCCGGCCTTTCACCGTAAAATATCAGCACCCAGACCGGATTGAGCAGCGGCTCTATCATGCCGATAAGCGAGCAGGTGAGCGCCGTCAGCGACCTCTGGCATATCAGATACGCGATATAAGGAAGCCCGAGCTGGAACAGCCCCATCCCCAGCATCATCAGCACCTCAGTGCCGGTAGTGTGGAACGTTCCCAGGCAGAGCCCCACCGGAAAGGCGATCATTGTGAGGGCCTGTCCCAGCACGACCCCGGTCAGCTGTGCATTCGGATCTATTTTGCTGACTCTGTTGTTCAGTATGTACAGCAGCGCCAGCGCGATGCCCGCGAGCAGCGCGAACATGTTTCCCACCATGCCTCTGACCGACAGCTTGTCGAAAAAGAAAAACATGATGCCCACCGTCGAGATCGCCACTACGGCTATATCTGTTTTCGTGAATTTTTCATGCAGAAATATCGCCGATATCACTACGACCCACACCGGCGCCAGATACTGTATGACGATCGCATTCGCGGCAGTAGTCATTTTTGTCGCCACGACATATGAAACGTAAGTGGTAAAAACAGCGGCCGATATACCGACAGTATATCTGTTTATTTTTATATGATGCCCGCTTTTCAGCAGGTACGCGAGCAGCACCAGCGAAGCCGGCAGCCCTCTTGCGCCTGCTATGCAGAGCGGGTTCCACGACACGAGTTTTACAATTACTCCGCCCGTACTCCACATGACCGCACAGCATACCATCACCAGCATCATCTTTGATCGATTTGTCTTCTCCATCTTTCTCTCTCCCTGAGAAAATAATAGCACTTTATCCCGCAGAAAAAAAGAAGTGATCCGGCCCTGCGGCCGGATCACTTCGTATCAGTCAATTATTTTTTTCCTGTCCTGCTCTATTTTACTTTATCTGCTTCGGTATGCTGGCGGAAACGCTGGATATTTTTTCTCCCGGATGGGTTTTTATCGCATTCATAGCGACAGGTCCCGGTATCACCGCATGATCCTCAAGCATAAAGTGCGCCGTCATTTCTATGCAGTCACGTGCCATTTCCAGTGCCTCCTCTTCGGTGCTGCCTTTGACATTGACGTCAAATAAAGGGACAAATGCATTTACAGACCCGGCTTCCGGTCTGAGCACCACTGCATATTCTACGTTTATATATGTAGTCATCAAACTGCTCCTTTCATTCTCTGCTGTTTTGAGTGTTTCGTATATACCCGTTTTGCTGTATCATATCACATTATTTTCGTTCCCCGGTCAGCAGATGATTTTTCGGTTCTCGGGAAAATATGGAAACAGACATACGAAAAGAGGCTGCGCATCATTTGCTCAATGCAGCAGCCTCTAACGTTTGTGTGTTATTGAGAGGATGAGATATTTGTTTTAACGATGTCAATATACAGCATCTTTCTTAAAACAAGCTTAAACCGAAAGATTTCCCCGGTTTTTATTTCACGCACTTAAATACATCGTCTGCGAATCCGTTCTCCCGCAGGCAGACGCACGCCTCATCCGCTGATGCCTCTGCGATCCTCACGGAGATGCCGCACCCCGCCGATATCTCACGCGGAGTGGGTATTACCGCAATATCGAACCGCCCCTCAAGAACAGTCTGGGCCTTGATCGCCCAGTGCGTACTTATGAAAGTTATTACTGCATAACCGTCTTTGCGATCACCCATGACACGCTTCCTTTTTTATACCGTTACGACTTTCGACGCCCTGAACATGCGCCCGGCGATCTCGTACATATTGCTGATCTCACCGATCTTGAGCTCGTCTTTCAGGCCGTAATAATCAAGACATGTGCCGCATACCAGTATTTCGACGCCCTTGTCTCTGAGGACTTTGAGGTGCTCTATCACCTGCTCGTCCTTCGTCGGCAGATTGACGCCGCCATTCATGAACAGGATGCTGGCGGGAAGATCTTCTTCCTGCGACAGTGTGTAGAAAAACATCTTCGCAAGATTCGAGCCCAGCTCCTGAGCGCCTTCGCCCACATGGTCCTTGCCCATAAAGACTACCCATGAGCCGTTTCCGACACCGGCAGCGACATTTTGTATTTCCTCGTCCTGCATTATCTCGCAGGCGCCTGCACCGCCCGAAATAAAGCTGACTGTTATCAGTTCTCCGGACTTTGCCGACTGCACGGAATAGCCCTTGCTCGACGCGAGCTTGGTGAGATTCTGCACTGCGATATCATTATCGACGATGATGTCGAAATCAGCATGATTGGCTTCTATCTCCTTCTTCGCGATTATTACCGGTATCGGACATTCCTTGCCTGCTGCATCTAAAACTTTTCTCATTTCAATTCCCCCTATTTTACTATTAAATATTTGTCACTCTTTGCTGTCACACGGCCTATAATGCCGCATCTGGTGGAAAGTTCCGCCTTGAGCTCCCTCATAAGTCCGTCGGCATCCTCTTCCGAGACGCTGATCAGAAGCCCGCCGGAAGTCTGCGGATCAAATATCAGATCCTCGTTGAAATCCGCTGCGAACCTGCTGTCCGGCCCGAAGAAATCTTTGTTCCTGTACGTTCCCTGCGGGACGATCCCCTCTTCCGCCAGCTCTGCCGCGCCCTCTATTACAGGAACGCTGCCGCTTTCGATCTCTATCGTCAGTGAACTGGCTTTGGCCATTTCTATCGCATGTCCGCCCAGGCTGAATCCCGTGACATCCGTGCAGCCGTGCACCCCGCGGAATTTGCCCATCGCTTCACACGCCGCCTTGTTCAGCGACGTCATGGAACCGACCGCCTCTTTGGCGGAGCCTTCTCCGGCTATGCCTCCCTTCAGCGCGGATACTATTATGCCTGTCCCGATCGGCTTCGTCAGTATCAGCACATCGCCCTCAGCAGCATTTCTGTTGGCCAGCAGATGCTCTGCGTCCGTTATGCCGGTGACGGAAAGTCCGTACTTCGGTTCGGGATCCTCGACTGTATGACCGCCCATCACCACAGCTCCTGATTCGCGCACTTTGTCCGCGCCGCCCCTCAGGATCTCGCGCAGGATCGATATATCCGCGCTCCCCGGGAAGCACACGATATTCAGGGCAGTAACAGGCGTTCCGCCCATTGCGTAAATGTCGCTCAGGGCGTTGGCCGCCGCGATCTGCCCGAATGTATACGGGTCGTCGTTGTTCGCCGGAAAAAAGTCCAGCGTCTGCAGAAGTATCCTGCCGTCGTCCAGCCTGTATGCCCCCGCGTCGTCGGAGTTTTCTATTCCCACAATTACATTGTCATTGCGCGGGACATCTAGGCCCGAAAGTACATCCGCAAGGATCCCCGGCGCCAGCTTGGCAGCGCATCCGCAGTTTCTCACCATTTCTGTCAGTCTTCTTTTTTGTTTGTTGTCACTCATAGCTCTTTCCTTATATTATTTCCCTCAAAGCGTCCGCCGCATATGCGATCTCGGCCTCTGTGTTCGCCGCGCTGAACGAAAATCTCACCGTGCCCTGCGGGAATGTCCCGAGGGATCTGTGGGCGATCGGCGCGCAGTGCATGCCGACTCGTGTCATTATTCCGTATTCCGCGGCCAGTCTCTGCGCGATGTCCGCATTATCATGCCCGCGGAAATCCACCGAGACGATCGGACATCTGCAGGCTGCTCCGCCGCCGCCCGCAGCATCCGCGCAGTCTATCCCCGCAATTATCTCCAGGAACATTTCCGTCAGCCGTTCTTCTTTTTTCCGTTCCGCTTCCATATCTGTTTCCGCGATCGCCTCCAGTGCCGCATGCAGTCCGAATATTCCCGGCAGGTTCTGCGTGCCGGCCTCGAATTTATCAGGCAGGAAATCCGGCATTTCGATCTTGTCGGAAATGCTGCCGGTGCCTCCGTCTATAAGCGGGGCGATCTCCCCGGCAAAGCCGCTGCCTAGTATAAATCCGCCTATTCCCTGCGGTCCGCCGATGCTCTTATGCCCTGTGAAACAAAGCGCATCCACCGCCGCGGCCTTCATATCGATATCGAGATAGCCGGCAGTCTGCGCCGAATCCAGGACGAACCTGAGCCCGTGTTTTCTGCATATCGCGCCGACTTCAGCTATCGGCAGTATATTGCCCGACACGTTGGACGCATGAGTCATTACTACAGCTTTCGTTGCCGGCCTTATCAGTTTTTCCAGCGCCTCAGTGTCGAGGATGCCCGACCGGCTGCAGGGGATCACGTCATACGCAGCGCCCCTTTTTCTGAGTTCCTCTGCCGGCCTGGCCACGGCATTATGCTCCAGACCGCTTATGAGAAAATGATCTCCCTGGTGAAGCAGGCCTTTCATCACTGTATTCAGAGCCTGCGTCACATTGGCCGTAAACACCGCATGTTCTCCGGACACCTCCGCACCGAAAAGCGAGCACAGCCTTTCACGCGTATCGATTATTACTTTTTCCGTTTCAAATGCTTTTTTATACGCGCCGCGCCCGACATTGCAGTCGAGTTCGTCCAGAAAATATTTCATGGCGGCGCTGACACCGTTCCGCTTGGGATGCGAAGTCGCGGCATTATCAAAATATACCTCTCTCATCTTTCTTTCCTCGTATTCATAAGATGCATCAGAGCTTCCAGCGATCCGCCCGCGACACTTCTCGCCTTGTCGGATATGCTGAAGCAGTACTCTCTCATATCACGCGGGTCGACATCAGCGATCTTAAGGCCTTTAGTCACGTACGTTCCTTCTGCTATCATTCCGCGCAGCACGCCCGTCAGCGGCGCGGTCACTTCCGTCTCTGCGCCTTCCGCGCCTATCACAGCGATCACATCATTCTGTTCCACATGGTCGCCGATGTCGTGCACGAGAGATATCACGCCCGATGCCGGCGCATGCACCACGCGTTCGTGAGTGTATCCGCCGATATTTCCCGGGATGCCCGTGTTGGCTTCTGCCGGCCCGTCGTATATCACTTTGCCGAGGTAATGCCCCCGCTTCGTTTCCACGACTGCATCGCAGTCCTCTCCGGCAGAAAATCCCGGTCCGAGCGCGATCACTATCGGCGCCATATTTCTGGAAGTCCCGAGATTCTTCTTGGCCAGTATCGCATCTATCACCGCAACCGGCTTCAGCTTTTCGATAAACTCTCCGTCGGGATCCACCATTACCGGCAGATATCCTTTCTGCAGCGCCTCATACATTTCTTCTTCTCTGACACATCGTCTGGCAGTAATGCTCTCGACTTTCGCTTTTCCGCATCTGACGGCATCCGCAAACGAAACGGTCCTGCGTATAACTGTCGGCTCTGCGATCTCGAGCGCGATCACAATGAATCCCGCCTGCATAAGCCTGCTGATCGTTCCTGTCGCAATATCTCCGGCGCCTCTGACTATTATCAGATCATCGCTTTGTTTCTCGAGTCCTGCCTTCAGAAGATCATAATCCTCTTTGGTGTCGATATCCACCGGTACCGATTCCGTCTTTACTATTCTGAGCATTTCCGGATGTCTGCGGATGATCTGCCTTCCGCCTTCGTCGCCCGACAGTCTCTGTATTGCGGAAAACCATTTTTTACCGAACGCTATCGGATGGCCTACCCTGTCTCCTGCTTTCGGCATAACTATCATTTCGGGATTCTTTCTGAATTCCGCCAGAACTTTCTCCGCAGTCTTTCTGTCCGCAAAAGGTTCATCGCCCAGGAATACCAGTATACCCTCACAGTCCGGCCGGAATGTCTTCAGCCAGGCCACAGCCAGCGCGAAAGAACCGGACTGACCGCGTTCCGGATGCGGGTTTATCAGGCACTGCATGCCCTCCGGCTTCATGAACTTATCTTCCAGCTCCGGCTTTATCACCATAACAGTACCGCCGTCGGCTATTCCCCAGACGGATATTATTGTCTGTTCTATGAGTTTTCTGTCTCCTACCGGAAGCAGAAGTTTTTCCGTATCCATGCGCGACGACAGGCCTGCGGCCAGGATAACCGAATATATCATATGTACCACCTCTCTTCTTTCAGGGACGCCGTGATGCACTTGTCGAACATATCCGACACCGCGCTTTTCATGAGCTCCGCTTTTTCTTCACGTCCGCTGTCTGCTTTGTTTATCAGCAGTATCTTCTCGGCTCCGCAGCCGGCGAGTTTCTCCGTCAGGTAATACTCCATAAAGTTCCGCAGCATGCCGGCATCGAATATTCTACCGTCATACTCCGCGGGGCATCTGTGAAACATCTCTCCGCTCATTGCCGAACCGAACGTTTCACTGCCTATGACATGAATGATTTTCGTCGTTGTTTCCGGTATCACCGGTTCGCCGTTTCTGTAAAACTTATACGGTCTGCCGGCGGCTCCGTCGGCTTCATTCAGTATGACCGCACCGGCGCCGGCTCTGTGCATTTCGTCCAGTACACTGCATTCCGCTCCGCCGGCCTTGCCCTGCGGGTATCTCCGCGCCGCGTAAAAACGCGCTCCGCGCCTGTCGGCCGCCAGCCGCACCGCCTCCCGCCGATCTTCCGATATAAGAACTTCCCCCGGGAATCCTGCCGGATAGTACATCCTGGTCGTTGAAGTAATGATCGTCTCTGTCCCGGCTTTTTCGAGCTCGCCGCACAGCATAAAAATGAGAGTGGTTTTTCCGCCGCCTCCCGTAACTGAAATAAGATCGTTTTTTTCTATTCCCAGCAGTCTGTAAAGCTTCATATTTTTTATTATACCATACTTGATCACGGTAAAGAAAACGCGCACTAAAAATCATATTTTTTAATGCGCGTCCTCATCTGTATTACCAAAAGGATCTATATTCTTGCTACTCCGGTTTCTCTGGCAGCTTTGGCTACGGCTGCCGCGATCGCATCCTTGACCTTAGGGTCGAAGGCCTTCGGGATGATGTAGTCCGCGCTGAGTTCGCTGTCCGGGATGACCGAGGCCAGCGCTTCCGCCGCCGCGATCTTCATCTCTTCGTTGATCTCGCTCGCTCTTACATCGAACGTCCCCCTGAATATGCCCGGGAACGCCAGTACGTTGTTGATCTGGTTAGGGAAGTCGGAACGTCCTGTCGAGATGACTTTCGCTCCGCCCTTCTTCGCCTCGTCCGGATAGATCTCCGGGATCGGGTTCGCGC
>JALCRY010000032.1 GCA_022652985.1 Eubacteriaceae bacterium
CAAACGGCCGTGATCAATGAATGAGAAGGCGAAAAAGGATCCCGGGGCATTATGCTCCGGGATCCTTTTTACGCTCGGGACGAATCGCCGGATACGTATGTTGTGGCGCCTGTTCTTTTGTGTTAAAATATACAATGCTATATTTAACAGGAGGATCCAATAGATATGATCAAAGTCAGAGGTATAGAGATAGGCAGCGGCCTGCCGAAGATATGTGTGCCCCTTGCGGGAAGCACTCCGCGGGAAATGCTTGAGGAAGCAGCCGGGGCAAAAGAAATGCCATGCGATATTCTCGAGATAAGAGCAGATTTTATGCTTCCGGCGGAATATCTTAACATCGGAAAGATGTCCGGGCTTATTGACGATATACATGAAGAAACGGGACTGCCGGTCATATATACTGTGAGAACTGTTGTCGAAGGGGGCTGGTCATCGGTACTTGAGAGAAGAGAGTATCTTGATTATATCAGAAGCATCGCCGCAGGGACACAGGCTGATATTATAGACTGCGAAGCATTCAACGGAGATGAGGAATATGAACCGGAGCGTATATCATTGTTGTGTGATATGGTGCGTAAGGAAGGCAAATATACGATACTGTCCAGTCATGACTTCAGCGATACGATCCCTTTAGAGGAACTTGTAAGAAAATACTGCGCCATGGATACTATGAAAGGCGATATACTGAAGATCGCGGTGACGCCGCGGAAAGCTGAAGATGTATATACACTGCTGGAGGCAGCGAGGATATTCCACCGGGAATATTCAAAGACGCCGATAGTTGCCATATCCATGGGAGAAACGGGACAGACAAGCAGGGTATGCGGCGGCGAGTTCGGCTCTGTTATTACATTCGCCGCAGGCGTAAAAGGAACTGCACCGGGACAGATGGAAGCCGGTAAACTGAAACAGGCATTGGATGAATACTACAGAAAATAAAAACATCATACAGATCAATGATCTGGTGTACGATTATATACAGGACGAGAGCGGAACAACAAAACGCGCGATAGATCATGTTTCCATAAATATCGAACGCGGTTCTTTTACTGCGGTCATAGGTCAGAACGGAAGCGGAAAATCCACCCTGGCAAAGTGCATGAACGCTCTTCTTCTCCCGACTGAAGGCACAGTCATCGTAAACGGATATGATACAAAAGACGAAGATCACCTCTGGGATGTCCGTCAGAGCGCGGGCATGGTATTTCAGAATCCCGACAATCAGATAGTGTCGTCTATCGTTGAGGATGATGTCGCTTTCGGGCCCGAGAATCTCGGCATCGATCCGCAGGAGATAAGAAAACGCGTGGACAGCGCGCTGGAATCGGTTCAGATGGGGAAATACAAAAAGAAAGCTCCGCATATGCTGTCGGGAGGACAGAAACAGAGAATAGCCATAGCGGGTGTCGTGGCAATGAAGCCGCAGTGTATCATCTTCGACGAGCCAACTGCAATGCTCGATCCGAAAGGAAGGAAAGATATACTGCGCATAATACATGAACTGCACGGAGAAGGCATTACCGCCATACTGATCACACATTTTATGGAAGAAGCAGCACAGGCGGACCGGATAATAATCATGAACCGCGGGAAAGCAGTAATGGACGGTTCACCGCGGGAGGTATTCCGCAGCAGAAGCGAACTGGCCGCGCTGAGTCTTGACGTACCGCTTGCCGTGGAACTGAGGCATGCGCTCAATGCAAAGGGACTGGATCTTTCTGAGGAGATAGTTACGGAAGAAGAATTGGTGGAGGCAGTATGTCGATACAGGTAAAGAACATCAATCATGTATATAACAAGGGACTGCCTGATGAAACGGCGGCGCTGGTAGATATCAGCTTCGAGATAATTGACGGAGAGTTTGTGGGGATCATCGGGCACACTGGATCGGGTAAATCCACATTGCTGCAGCACCTGAACGGACTGCTGAAACCGGACGACGGGCAGATAATAGTTGGAGATACGGATATTACTGCATCAGGAGCTTCAATGCTCGAAATAAGGCGCAAGGTCGGACTGGTATTTCAGTACCCGGAATATCAGCTTTTTGAGGAGACAGTCGCCGCGGATGTTGCGTTCGGGCCGAAAAATCTGGGGCTGACACAGGAAGAAATAGATGACAGAGTCAGGACTGCCATAGAACTGGTCGGGCTCGACTATGATGATATAAAGGACAAATCACCGTTCGATCTTTCTGGCGGGCAGAAAAGGCGGGTCGCCATAGCAGGCGTCATCGCCATGCGGCCGGAAGTGCTCATCCTGGATGAACCTACAGCCGGATTGGATCCGCAGGCCCATCAGGACGTACTGTCGATGGTGCGGAAAATCCATGAGGGTGATACGAGCATAATAATTCTTGTGTCACATAATATGAACGATATCGCGCAGCTGTCAGACAGAGTGCTGGTGATGGACGAGGGCAGAATGGTAATGAACGGCACGCCGAAAGAGGTGTTCTCACGCGGAGACGAACTCGAGGCCATGGGACTCGACCTTCCGGATGTGACATGCCTGATGCGTGATCTGAGATCACGGGGATTAAACGTGCCGACGGATATTTTTACGGAGTATGAAGCGGAGCAGGCGATCTGTAAAGTTATTAAAGGTCAGGAAGAAAAGGCATAAATGGTAAGAGATATTACTCTGGGACAATATTTCCCCGGAGAATCATGGGTCCACAGACTGGATCCGAGAACAAAAATAATAGTTTCGCTGACGTATATCGTAGCGCTGTTCATACTGCATACATTCATAGGCTTTGCTTTTGCAACGGTAGTTCTGATAGCTGCAATTGCAATATCAAAGGTGCCGCCTAAGTTTATTCTCAGAGGGCTGAAGCCTATTTTTCTGATAATCATTTTTACGTTTGTCCTGAATCTGTTTATGTATCCGGGCGATGTATTGTGGCATTTGGGCTTTCTGAAAATAACAGAGCAGGGGCTTTACAAGGCGGTATTTCTCGCGGTCAGACTTGTGCTTCTTATCATCGGATCATCTATGCTGACTCTGACGACGAGACCGATAAGCCTGACGGACGGCATCGAATCTTTGCTGAAACCTGCGGCAAAAGTCGGCGTGCCGGCACATGAACTTGCCATGATGATGACGATAGCGCTGCGTTTTATCCCTACGCTTCTGGAAGAGACAGATAAGATAATGAAAGCGCAGCAGGCGCGTGGCGCCGATTTTGAGACCGGAAATATATTGAACAGGGCGAAGAATCTCATCCCGATACTGGTGCCGCTGTTTATAAGCGCTTTCAGGATCGCTCAGGATATGGCGATGGCCATGGAGGCGAGATGTTACAGGGGTGGAGAGCACCGTACGAGGATGAATGCGATGCATTACGGCAAAAGCGATGCACTCGTATTTGTTCTGACGGCATTATTCGTCGGACTGTGCGTGCTCGAAAGGATGTACATATGAAGTTCAGGACAAAGTATCTCATACAGGCAGCTGTAATAGCTGCTGTTTATGCTGTGCTCACTGTCATTTTATCGCCGATCAGTTACGGGCCGATACAGCTTCGTGTCAGTGAGGCCCTGACCATTCTGCCCGCGTTTACGCCGGCTGCTGTGCCGGGACTTTTTCTCGGCTGTCTAATTGCGAATCTTATGAGTCCGGTCGGGATCATTGATATTGTCTGCGGAAGTGCGGCATCGCTGGCTGCCGCATATTGTTCCTACAGGCTCCGCAATAAGCCTTTGCTGGTCCCGCTTCCTCCCGTGATTGCCAATGGTGTGATAATAGGACTGGAACTGCATTTCCTGTATACGCCTGAAATGCCGCTGCCGGCGTGCATGGGATGGGTGGCGCTCGGGGAACTGGGTGCATGTTATGCAATAGGATATCCCTTGTATAAACTGCTGGAGCATTACAGGGAAATTTTCAGATAGGAGTTTTATGAGACAGAGAAAATTGAAAGACCTTGATGAGAGGCTCGAACGTTTCGGCAGATACAGACTAGACAGCGCAATCAAATATAAGGATGACTGGCAGCGTTTTTTTTACGAAAGAGGCGCAGGTTTCAATATGGATACATATCTGGAGATCGGATGCGGCAAAGGAAATTTTCTGATGGAACATGCGGAAGCGGATCCGGCGTCAAACTTTATCGGTATAGAATATCAGCAGAGCGTTCTGGTGCGTGCGCTGGAAAAGGCCTGCAGCGAAGAGCTGAATAATGTGATTTTCATTGATGATAAAGTCTATGACGTAAGAGACTATTTCGGAACAGGGGAGCTGGCAGGGATATATCTTAATTTCAGTGATCCGTGGCCCAAGGCGAGACATGCGAAAAGAAGACTGACACACAGGGATTATCTCAAGGCGTACTGCGATGTCGTGAGGAACGGCGGAATGATAGAATTTAAAACAGATAACGATGATCTGTTTGGATTCACGCTGGAGGAAATAGAATCTTTGGATTTACAAGTCGTTGAATTTGCGGTAGACTTACATAGCTCGGAATTTGATTCACGTAATTATATGACTGAATACGAAGCAAAATTCATGAGTATGGGAAAGCAGATCAATTATGTAAAGATAAAAGTCGAAAGGGAGTGAAGCATATGCTGCTGGCAAAGGAAAACGGGAGAGTGTTCCCGAAAGAAGATAAAATATTTGCAGTAAGCGGAAGAGCCAAAGCGATGATTGCCAAAGAGGGAAAAGACAAGGTCATCAACGCTACTATTGGTTCACTTATGGATGATGAAGGAAATCTGGTGGTACTGTCATCGGTAATGGACGCGATCAAGAGTCTGACGCCGGATGATTTCGCCGCATATGCACCGATCGGAGGGACGCCTGCATTTAAAGAGGCGATAACTAAGGCGGCACTGGGAAAATATGTGCCGAAGAGGTTTACGAGTGCGTCGGCTAACCCGGGCGGGACCGGCGGAATAAGGAATGCTGTGGCGAACTATACGAATGTCGGGGACACCGTTATTACTGCATCATGGTTCTGGCCGACATATACGAAAATCTGCAGCGAGATCGGCAGAAATCTAGAAACATACGAGATGTTTACTGCTGACGGGAAATACAACATGGGCGGCCTGCAGGCAATGGTGAACTCCTGCGTCGAAAAACAGGGAAGCTGCCTTGCGGTTATCAATACGCCTGCGCACAATCCTACAGGATATTCGCTCAGCACTGAAGAGTGGAGAGAAGTTGTCGGGATATTCAATGAAGCGACAGCCGGCGGCGGCACTGCGACAATATTTGTGGATGCTGCTTATATTGACTTTGCGGGCGATCCGGACGAATACAGACAGTTCCTGCCTGAGTTCGAAAAACTAAATGACAATGTAATGGTAATTATCGGTTATTCCGCTTCAAAGACGTTCACGCTTTACGGCATGAGGACGGGTGCGAATGTATGCCTGGCGGCGACGCAGGCACAGGCCGATGAGTTCGTTCAGGTGATGGAGTATTCGTCAAGAGCTTCCTGGTCTAACTGCGTTCGTGCGGGGCAGACTGTCATTGAGCGTATCTATGCCGATCCGGAGCTGCTTGAGAAAGTCGGCAGGGAACGGGAAGAATACAGAAGCATGCTCCTGAAAAGAGGAAAGACTTTCGAGGGGACTCTGCGCGCAGAAGGTGTGGAATGTGTGCCTTTTGATTCCGGATTTTTCTGCTGCATAGAAAGCGGAGATCCGGATGGTGTATGTGCAAAGCTTGAATCGATGGGGGATTTCCTGGTGCCTTTTGCAAAGGGTGTAAGGATCTCCGTAGCGGCGATTTCCGAGGCGCAGTGCGTAAAGGCGGCAAAGGATATTGCCAGAGTCCTTAAGTAGTATCGGCACATAAATGAAGAGATAAATAAGACACAAGACCATACAGCATCGGATGCTTACGGTCTTGTGTCTTTTCACTTATTCAATATATATTTCATGCACAGGGCAGGATAGTTATTTCCGGCCTGATGCTCTGAATGCCTTCTGCAGTATAGCCGTAAAAGCGACAGCGCAGATGAGAGATAATATATAAAGCGGCATTGAAGATGCATCTGTTTCGGCGGAAGCTGCGACTGCCGCGAGGATCACACCGATAAATGCAACGAGCATCCCCGAGTTGAGCCATTCTTCCTTATGAGCCTTTCCATTTTCTCTGACTGCATGTTCTGTGTATGCGTTCATTCTCTTTTCCATTTTTCTTTCCTCCTTCTGATATAAAGTATTGCTTTATATTATTTCCTTCTTCGACTATAATATAGTCTAAAGGGGCTAATAAGTAAAACGGTAAATATCAATGAATGAAATAAGCTGTACTTATGAGATGAAAGAGAGACGTAAGATGGATAATAAAAAATACGAAGCGGCAGTCCGCATATCAGAAAATCACAGCATCACAAAAACTGCGCATGACATGGGGTATTCACAGTCGGGAGTGACGCAGATGATCAACAGCCTTGAAGAGGAACTGGAGGTCAGACTGTTTAACAGGACGCATACGGGAGTGTTACTGACTCATAACGGCGAAATGATAATTCCTCTGATGAGGGATGAGTTGAAGTGCGATGAAAAAATACGCGAGGAATGCAGCAGGGTCAACGGACGCGAAACAGGGACTGTTTACATAGGCGCGATGCACAGCGTTTCTGCTGAGGCTATGCCGGCGCTGCTTGAGATATTCAGGAAAAAGTATCCTGAAATACAAACTATACTTGTAACGGCTGATCCGCCGTTCCTGCGTGAAATGATAGAGGACGGCAGAATAGATATGGCGCTTACTGAAAAAAAGGAAACTGAAGGCGGCGAGTTCCGAAAACTTATTGTGGATGAAATCAAGATGATAATGCCCAAAGGGCATCCGCTGTCAAGAAGAAAGGCGGTAACTCTCGACAATGTTGCGGACTACCCGTTCATAACGCTGATCATGGATACGGATGCGCATTCATATAATTACTGGCTTCCGCCTGCATGGGAGAAAACTCTTTCCTCAAATATTGCGTATACATGCGAGGACGATCTGTCTCTTATTAATATGGTGGCGCATGGCCTCGGGATAGCCGTTGAAGGAACATTGATGACAGGCAGTTTCATGGACAGGCTTGATGCCGTCCCGCTTTCGCCTAAACTGCATCAGACAATCGGATTATATGCTAAATCGTTCAAAACATTGTCGCCTTCGGCAAAGTCATTTGTCGAATGCGTGGAAGAAAATATGGAAGCATGGTGTGAAATCAAAAAATAGTCTTATAAAGAAAAACTGCCTTGAATATGTTGCCCTGTCAATATATAATAGACAAGTACTGTACAGAATCTGCTTGCTCAGAAGGCAGCGTGCGGATGTAGTTCATTGGTAGAACACCGGCTTCCCAAGCCGGCAAGGCGGGTCCGATTCCCGTCATCCGCTCCATAAAAAAGCAAACACACCATTTCGGCGTGTTTGTTTTTTTATAAAGCTGGAAGGGAATCGGAGATCCCGTCGAACATTTTGCGCACGAACGCGAGCATCGGCGAAGCGGGAGTGCAGGGCAAAATGGGACAGCGAAGCTCGCTCCGGCGAGCGTAGGTATCCGCGACAGCAAGGGAAGGGAATCGATATGTATTACACCTTTTTAACGATCTTATAAGAGAACGGACCAAGCTCGAATTTCTTCATGCGTCCGGGCATGACTTTGCCTGTAGCATCAGTGATTTCCAGTACAGGCGAATCAGCAGAGTTGAGTGTTTCAGCATCCTCGTCAGTGACGGTTTCACAGATGACCGCTTTATGCGGATCGAAAACAAGATAGCAGGGGCCGAAAGTCTGCTTTGCCTCGCTGTTGTTTCTTATGGCATATTTTTTCAGTCTGTATATTTCGCCGTCTCTGCCGAAAGCGGAGAGTACAGCTTGGCGTATGATTTCGTTCATGGATGACGTTCCTCCGTATGCACACATTTTAACACATCGGAACAGCAGTTTCACCATAGGAAATATTTGGTAAATATCTATTGACATATATTTACAATTATAGTAAGATTATACTTGTAAAGGGTTAGAGAAATACTTAAGAAAGGAGATATGCATGGCAGATAAACAAAGCATTACATATCGGCTTGTACATGAAGTCGGCGTTATAAGAGTTAATTCATCCGGCTGGAAAAAAGAACTGAATATTGTTGCCTGGAACGACAAACCTGCGAAATATGATATTAGAGATTGGAATGAAGACAGATCGCATATGTCCAAGGGCGTTCAGCTGACGGGTGAAGAGATGGAAACCCTGATATCGCTCTATAAGGGCTACGTCGGCAGGGATGATGAGACCGAAGAAATGCCGGAAGTAAAATGTACTTCCGAAGATGAAAGCGGAAACTGCATCCCTCAGGCGGAAGCAGTTACGGAAGAACAGGAAGAAGCTCTTCCATTCTGAGCGGAGCCTGGACTACACTTGAACATTAATTTATTAAGACACATAATCGCTCCAATAAATACTCTTTAAAAACAACACACTCAACCTAATAACACACACTTGCACGATACGGCAGCCGATTGCGCTGCCGTATCGTGCTATGGTATAATTTAATATCATGAAACTTGTTGTGTGCGGAGGGAGTGATGAGAGTGAGACGAACTTTGCTGTGTATAGCGGCTGTTTTGTTATGCTCTTTTGTTCTGGCTTCCTGCGGACGCAGTATGGAATCTGTCAAAGATGATTATTATGCACCGCGTGAAGATACAGTCGTTATTGCCTATGACCCTGCAAAAGTGGAACCGGGCTCGATCACGGACTGGGATTCGCTCCTGTCGGCTGATGACAGCATATTGATGTCATGGGATGAATCCATGGAATATGCGCTTGTAGCAATAGCTGAAACACAGGGAGGGTCGATATATGATCTGGATCCTGCTTTCGCGTTTCTGTGCAGTATCAATGATCTCAGGCAGCTGCATGTAGGGGATATCCAGGCTGAACCGATCGTTATCACAGATAAGGCCTCGATGAAACACCTGCCGGGATACTCCTATGTCATTCCCCAAAACGGACATGTAATAATATCAGGTAAGAACGAGCTCGCAGCTTTTCATGAACTCACTCGCAGCAGCATATCTCAGATCAGGAGAAAAGTGCTTTTCCGGGGATATCCGCTGCTGGCGGCAGACGGCATGGAACGCATGCTGATGTTCGCCATATTCGTGCTTTTGTTTGTTGTGTGGGCGGCCTCCATGTTTTTAAGGATCGCAGACGTAAGGATGCGTCGGGAAGCTGTATGGATCATGGGCCTGCTGATATTCTGGATGCTGGCGGCATTCCATAAAGATATAATTACCGGCGAAGCGGCAAAAAGGATGATGTGGTATCTTTATTATGTTCCGGCGCTGCTGATGCCTGTCCTCGGCCTTTCAATAGCCCTGCAGATAAACGGCACTGAACCTTCTCTGCGGAAGAAAATCATCAGCAGCGTATACACTATGTCATGCGCATTTATAATAATAATACTGACTAACGATCTGCATCAGCAGATTTTCCGGCTGACACTGACAAATGGCAGATGGATATCGGGGTACACGTACGGATTTTTGTATTTTGTGATTGCGGGCTGGATCCTGGTGATCACAGTTATCACCATAGCTGTAATGATGAAAAATGCAGCGTTGAAGAATAACGGCGGCATCCGCAGAGCAGTTCCTCCGGCAGCTGCGCTGGCATGTCTTGTTTTCTATGAAGTATTGAATGCACTGGGAGTGGAGTATGCCAAGATCCTGAACATCAGTCTGGTCACATGCCTTATGACTGCGCTGCTTCTGGAGATACTGATTGAAACGCGGCTGATACCGTCAAACAGAAAATATGAAAAGCTGTTCGCGGCTGCCAATATAGATATGACGATATGCGACTGCAGTGACCGGATCGTTTACAGATCCGGAGGACGCAGTCCGGACTCGTCGCCGGCGAGCAGGATGGACATCCGCGGAGGATATGTAGTACTGCGCAGAGATAATACGGCGGTGAGAAAAATGCGCATAAATCTGCAGATGAAAAACAGAGAACTGATCAGGAAACAGGAACTGCTGGAAAAACAGGAACATGTGAAAGAAGAACTGTTCAGGCTGGAAATGACCAATCGCCTGAATGATGAAGTAGACGAGGCAATAGGCACGCAGCTCGAAAAAATCAAAAAATACGCGGAGTCGCTGGGGCAGGGAGACAAAGATGCGCAGACATTACTGTACATCAAATATCTGATAGGCTACTGCAAGAGAAAAGCGAACATCGTTCTGTCATCCAGACGTACGGGCATGCTCGATATTAAACAGTTCGGCATCATAATAAACGAGACATTCAGCGATCTGGAAACGAGCAGTGTTGCGGGATCCGCGTTTGTTGAAGGTGAAAAACTGATCGATGCATCATGTGCGAATAAAATATATGACGACCTGTTCGACGCTGCCAGAAAACTGGTTTACCAGGGGACATCCGCTGATGTCTTTATTAAAATCATCTCAAGGGGTGACAGAGCCGCGTTGAAAATGATCCTGAGTTATCAGGGTGAAAACGAGCCTGCAACAATATCAAGAGAATACGAAAAGGAAAGGAAGGAAAAATGATCGATCTGTTTTGTCTTCCGTTATCTGTGATATACATCATGATGAATGCAGTGATGGTAAGTGCAGTAATGCTTGTAATTACTCTGGTTTTCATGTACACGCGTTTCAGGCGGGATAAGGATCTGTCCTTCGTTGTCGCAGGAGTGGTGACGGAAATATTCCTCGTTTCCGAAGTGTGGATATGCTGCGTGATAATGAATCAGACTTTATTCCGGAATAATATTATTGACAGTTACTCCTTTCTTTTGTGGACTGCCGCCGCAGCCTCGGCATTGTGGATGCTGGCGGGGTATCGCACGAAAAACAAGAAATATATCCTCCCGGCGGTATTGCTGCTGTCGGTAATGCCGCCGCTCGCCCATGCAGGCGCCGTGTATTACTGCACCGCCTTTATCGTGACGAACGTACTGCTCACGGCATGTTTCGTGTACTCGTCGATAAGGGAAATTAATTATTACCGTCTGAACATCAACCGCCTGTCGATCAAAGAGGGCATCGATATGATGACCGACGGACTGGCGTTCGATGACAGCCGCGGCAAAAGGATACTGGTCAACAGGTCGATGGACAATGTCCTTATCAGACTGGGTGATGAGGATCACGAAAAAATAAAAACGAAAAAAGGATTTATTGCCAGGTTCGAGCATGACACCTGGGAGTTCTCCGATACTGAACTCGTTATCAACAAGAAAAAATATATCCAGCATCTGGCGGCGGATATCACCGAAGAAGATGCCCTCAACAGGAATCTGGAACATTATAACGAGAGTCTGAGGCAGATGAACGAGCATCTGCAGTGGATGGCTGACAATGTGGAAAAGATCCGTGAAGAAGAAGAAATACTGGCGATGAAATCGAAAGTGCATGATATTCTCGGGCAGAGACTTTCAATAGTGCATCAGGTGATCGTCAATTCCGGAGAGGGGCTCATCGATGCGGCGGAACTCAGGCCGATGCTGATCGACATGACAGGTGATATCAGGGAAGACGGAAAGATGGATGAAAGCGACCATCTGCGCGAGATCGTTGAAGCTTTTTCTTTCTCGGGGATGCAGATCATTTTATACGGGCACCTTACGGGAAATGAGGATACGGATGCAGTAATAGTCCGGATGATCCGTGAGGCTGCTACAAATGCGCTGAGGCATGCGGGCGCGAAGAAGCTGTTCGTGTTCATAAAAAGCAGCAGATCGTCGGCGGAGGTCCGGATAACAAATGACGGTGCAAGACCTGAAGAGAACATCAAAGAAGGCAGCGGACTGCAGGGGATCCGCCGCAGAGTAAATGAAGCCGGCGGAGTTTTTGAAGTGATCTCCAGTCCGGTGTTCATGCTGAAAGCAGTATTTAAATATTAGGATTGATCAGGCCGTTTTTCACAGCGTATATGGCAAGTTTCGATGTGTTCTCAAATCCCGTCTTGGAAAGAAGGGATGAGATATGTGCTTTTACAGAGCTTTCGCTTATCGAAAGCTCTTTTGCTATTTCGGTCCGGCTTCGGGCATCACAGAGCAGACGCAGGATCTGCATCTCACGTTCGGTAAGCTCACCCATCATTTTCACGTCATCGCTTTTTATCTCGTTGGGGAAAGTGCCGTATCCGTTCATTGTGCTGACGAGAATATGTATCATGTCGTCTATGCCGATGTTTTTATATACGAAGCTGTCAACTCCGGCCGCTTTGGCTTTTTCGATGAAAGTAATTTCCGGAACGCCTGTCATCAGAACGACTTTTACGCCCGGATGTTTTGATTTTATCTGCCCGGCAGCATCGATGCCGCTGGCGTCGTTTTCCGTGCAGATATCCATCAGAACGAGATCAGGCGAATATTTTTCACACATTTCGCAGGCCTCGGATGCATCGCCGGAATCAGCAATGACTTTGATTTCACCGCTGCTGTTCAAATTCCTTACGATAGCATCTCTGACTATTTTCTGATCCTCAATGATCAATAGATTTATCATTGCCCCATCCTCCATGATTTTATTATAGCAGTTTACAGATACTTTGCTACAAACAAGTGTATACAATAAAAGCCCGTGGATAGACAAGCGGACATATTTTTGATTGTATTTTTAGACAAAAGTCCGTAGTATCGGCATTTAATAAGAATACAATGAAAACAGGGACAAATAATATTAAGGTTAACTGGGAGGTGTATAAATGAAATACGAACTAATAGGCAATGTAATGCCCGCTGTAGAGATCACATTCGATCAGGCGGGAGAGTCGATGTTCACACAGTCAGGCGGTCTTGCCTGGATGACAGGAAATATCGGCATGGAAACTAATGCCAAGGGCGGATTCGGCAAGAGCATAGGCAGACTTTTCGCAGGAGAGTCTCTGTTTATGGCTACGTATTCGGCGCAGGCCGCCGGAGAGCAGATCGCTTTTTCCTGTACTGCGCCGGGAGAGATCATGGCGGTAGATGTGGGGGAAACCAGCGGACTGATATGCCAGAAAGGCGCATTCCTGTGCGCTGAGCCTTCGGTCGAACTGAATGTGGCTTTTACCAAAAAAATATCCGCGGGACTTTTCGGCGGCGAGGGGATCATTCTTCAGGAGCTTTCGGGATCCGGCATGGCTTTCCTGGAAATCGACGGAAATAAAGTCGAGAAAGTACTGCAGCCGGGTGAAGTTCTGAAAGTGGACACAGGCTGTGTGGTGGCTTTTGATAAGGGGATGCCTTATGAAATCGAAATGGTCAAAGGCGCCAAGAATATTTTCTTCGGCGGTGAAGGACTATTTCTGACAAAGCTGACAGGACCGGGACGTGTCGTTGTTCAGACGCAGAACTTCGGAGAATTTGTCGGCAGAATAGCACGTCTGCTTCCAAATAAAGATTGATAGGAGAGAGAAATGAAACGGAAAATATTAGCAGTGTTTATGGCTGTGGCCGTGGCAGTTTCGATGAGCGCGTTTCTTATGCCGTCGGAGGCAAGTGCAGCGGCTTCGCCGTCGGGACTGAAAGAGCCGGTCATGTATCTTAACGTACAGAGCAGTTCCAGTGTAAAAGTCAGATGGAACAAAGTAAAAGGCGCTACGGATTATGGAATTTACTGCAGTGCTTCATCTGATGAAGAATATACCGCAGAAAGCGTGCCATGTAATCTGGTCAAAACATTATCCAAGAAAAAGACATCATATACGATCAAGGGTCTGAAAAAAGGTAAGCATTATGCGATATATGTGGCAGCCGGAAAATATAAGAACGGCAGTATGGTCGAAACATCAGAGTGCAGCTACCGTGATATTCAGGTTGTTACGGCAAAGGCGGAAATATTTGCAGTCTTCCCGTACGGAACAGCATCGGATATGGATTATATCCCGATCGTGGTTTATAATCAGTCGAAATATCCGTTAGTTCTGCTGAAAGATGCGGAGTATTATCCTGATATCGTCAGTAGCGAAGATACATACGCAGAATGTAATCTTAAGACGACCGTAACTATTAAAGCAGGAGCGAAAAAAACAGTCAAATATTATTTCAGCACGCCTCAGACGATAGACGGCTCGCTGGGATCGCTCTTCCTGCATTACAAATATCACGGCCACAGCGGATATGCCGCAAGCTACAATTAAGTGAGACAGGGTGTGCCGCGGCGCGAGGCGTCAGGCAAAAGGGTCAGCAGGACCGGCTGCGTTTGCGCTGCCGGCCCTGTTTTGCTATAATAGAACTATTATGCAGATACTATTGATGAAACATACCGGCGATACGCCGGTGAATATAGACATAGAAAAAGGGACGACTATCGAGCAGATCTACCGTATGTATCAGGACGAGATACCGTATACGATCCTGGCGGGGAGACTGAACAACAGGATAGTCGGACTTACACATACAATCGAGGAGCCGTGTGTCCTTACGCTGCTTGACATGCGTTCGCAGGCTGCCAATCTGGCGTATCAGCACGGATTGACGATGATGTATCTTTACTGCATCGAACATGTGATAGGGAGAGCGGGAGTCGAGATACAGAATTCTCTTAACAAGGGAATATATACTGAGATCAAAACGAAGAGGCCGATAACGGCGGATCAGGTTTTTCTGATAGAAAAGGCCATGCATGAATTGTCTGAGGCGGATAAGCCTTTTGTCAAGTCATATATGAACCGCAAAGATACTCTGGAATTCCTGAAAAACGCGGATCTGGAAGAAAAAAGGAAGATCGTCGAGAGCCATCCTGATGCGGACAGATTCAAGCTATATACGTTGGACGGGTTCGGCAATTTCTTCTATGACATCATGCCTCCGTCCACAGGATATATAAAAATTTTCGAGCTGAAAAAGTATCGCAGAGGCGTACTGCTGAGATTTCCGTATATGGATGATCCGGGCAGGCTGCCTGTTTATGTCGATGAAAAAAAGATGTATTCGGCTTTCAGCGAGGCAAAACGCTGGCAGAGACTGCTCGATATCCAGTATGTGAACGACCTGAATGAGAAGATCGCGAGCGGCGGGATACGCGAGGTGATACTTCTTTCGGAGGCACTGCACGAGAAGAGGATCGTGGAGATCGCAGGAGCTATTACTACACAGCGGAAACGAATAATACTGATCGCGGGACCGTCGTCTTCGGGCAAGACTACGTTTGCGCGCAGACTCTGCATACAGCTTAAAGTGAACGGACAGAATCCGCTTTACCTCGGAACGGATGATTATTTCGTCAACCGCGATGAAACGCCCCTCGATGAAGACAACGAGCCAAACTATGAGGGACTGGATGCTCTGGACATCGATCTGTTCGAGCATGATATGAATGCGCTGCTGGAAGGTAAAGAAGTCGATCTGCCGACGTTCGATTTTATCCGGGGGATAAAGATATTCGGCCGGAGGCGAACAAAACTTACGGAGGGGCAGCCTATTGTCATCGAGGGCATACATGCTCTTAATAATGCACTGACGCAGCATATCGCCGACAAATGGAAATACAAGATATATATCAGTCCGCTGACGCAGCTGAACATAGATAATCACAACCGTATTCCGACAACTGATCTGAGAATGCTGAGAAGGATCGTCAGAGATAATAAGTACCGCGGACACAGTGCATCTGAAACGATACTTGAGTGGCCGAAGGTCAGGAGAGGCGAGGATCGGAATATTTTTCCGTATAATGCCGAGGCTGATGAGTTTTTTAATTCAGTCCATATTTACGAACTGGGCGTACTGAGAAAATATGCGGAGCCTCTGCTGCGGGCGGTCGGTCCCGAGGAGATCGGGTACGGCGAGGCGCAGCGTCTGCTGAAGCTGCTGGAGTTTTTTGATGTAGTTCAGGATGACTATCTGATAGTCAACAATTCGATACTGCGCGAATTTATCGGCGGCAGCATCTATGTGGAATAAAAAAACGTTGAAATTTTAAGGCATCTGCTGTCACGGCGGATGCCTTTCAAAAGCCATTGATGAAAACACATGGATACGTGTGTAGAATACGGGCTCTGTGATGGTTGAAAAACCGTATTTACTGACAATTCAAAAATAGAAAAACGCTGTGGATTATTTTGCAAAAAAACCTTGCAATGACAAGAGCTATGTGATAGACTACAAAAGCTTGCGATAAGGCGAAGAAGCGGGAAGTTGCTGAGCTATCAGGTAATTTCCGCCGAGAATTGTCCCCTCCGGAAGGGGGCGAAGGGGTTCGCCGCGCTTTTCTGCGTGTCAGGTACTTGGAAACACCCGGTACAGTGTGCATGCAAGCTGAAAATGCACAGATACGTTGAAAAACAGGGCTTTACGATCCCTTGTACGAGAATAGCGAAAATAGTACAAAAGTTTAGGAGGAAGCAAAATGAGTGAATTACAGAAAATCAGAATCAAGCTGAGAGCTTATGATCACGCACTGCTCGACCAGTCAGCGGCTAAGATCGTTGATACTGCCAAGAAAACCGGCGCAGAAGTATCAGGACCTATTCCGCTGCCGACCGAAAAGGAAGTCATCACTATCCTGAGAGCCGTCCACAAATACAAGGACAGCAGAGAGCAGTTCGAACAGAGAACTCACAAGAGACTGATCGACATCACAAGTGCTACGGCAAAGACGACAGACGCGCTGACAAAGCTTGAGCTGCCGGCAGGCGTAGACATCGAGATCAAGTTATAAAGCGAAGGGAACTCCCCTTAGAATGATCATGGCGGAAACCGCACGCCGGATACGAACCATGATCCGCTGTAAGAATTATGGAGGTAAAACATGAAAACATTACTGGGAAAGAAAATCGGTATGACACAGATTTTCACCGAAAACGGCGAAGTCGTTCCTGTAACTGTTATTGAGGCCGGTCCTCAGGTCGTCACACAGATCAAGACGGTCGAGAATGACGGATATGACGCAGTTCAGGTCGGATTCGGCGAAACAAAACCGCACAGAGTCAATCAGCCGATGACAGGCCATTTCAAAAAGGCCGGCGTCGAACTGAAGAAGAATCTGGCGGAGTTCATTGCCGACGAAGGCGATACGTATGAAGTCGGACAGGTTATTACTGTTGCGGATTTCGAAGAGGGAAAGTACCTCGACGTCACAGGCACTTCGAAAGGTAAAGGAACACAGGGCAACATCAAGAGAAACGGACATCACAGAGGTCCTATGGGACACGGCTCGAAACACAAGAGACTTGCCGGCGCACTTGCCGCAGCATCATATCCTGGAAGAGTCTTCAAGGGTAACAAGGCCCCGGGCAGAATGGGACGCGATACAGTCACAGTCCAGAACGTTCAGCTCGTGAAAGTTATTGCAGACAGAAATCTCTTGCTCGTAAAGGGAGCAGTACCCGGCGGAAAAGGCGGATTACTGAAAGTCCAGTACGCAGTCAAGGGACAGAAGCACTAGGAGATACTCGGAAAGGAGGAGTAAAAAATGGCACAGATCAAAATACTGACCATGGACGGATCAGAAGCCGGAACAATGGACCTCAAGGACGAGATCTTCGGTATTGAACCAAATGAAAACGCAGTCCATGCGGTAGTCAAGAATTACCTGGCTAACAGAAGACAGGGAACTCAGTCAGCAAAGACGAGAGCCGAAGTCAGAGGCGGCGGAAAGAAGCCGTTCAGACAGAAGGGCACAGGCAGGCACAGACAGGGAAGCACAACAGACCCTTCACAGATCGGAGGCGGAATCGTCTTCGCACCGAAGCCGAGGAGCTACAGATATACCATTCCTAAGAAAATGAGGAGACTTGCAATGCTCTCAGCACTTTCTTCGAAGGTAGAGGACAATGAAATGATCGTTATCGACGAGTTAAAGTTCGAAGAGCCAAAGACAAAGGAAATGATCAAAATGCTCGAGAACGTGAAGGCCGGCAAAAAGGCGCTCATCGTAATGGCTGACAAAGATGAAAATGTCATCAGATCAGCTGCAAACATTCCGGGAGTTAAAACTGTACTTGTTTCGACAATGAATGTTTATGAGATCATCAACCATAACAACTTCATCGCAACAAAAGATGCGATCAACAAAATCGAGGAGGTGTATTCGTAATGAGAACTCCTTACGACGTAATACTGAAGCCTGTTATCACTGAGAGAAGTATGGCAGACGCTCAGAACAAGAAATATACATTCAATGTCGCAGTTGATGCGAACAAGACAGAAGTCAAGTCGGCCGTTGAGCAGATCTTCGATGTAGATGTCAAGAATGTAAACATAATGAACGTTAGAGGCAAGAAAAAGAGAGTTGGAAGATCGATGGGAATGACAGCTGCCGGCAAGAAAGCAGTAGTCACACTTACTGAGGACAGCAAGGAAATCGAATTCTTCCAGGGACTGTAATAGGAGGTAGGAAACAATGGCATTAAAAAAGTATAATCCGACGTCTCCGGGCTTAAGAGGAATGACAAGTTCCACTTTTGAAGAGATCACAGCCGCGACTCCTGAGAAATCTCTTACAGTCACACTGAAGAAGCATGCCGGAAGAAACAACAGAGGCAAGATCACTGTAAGACATAAAGGCGGCGGCACAAGACCTAAATACAGAATTATTGATTTCAAGAGAAATAAAGATGACATACCTGCAAAAGTAGCGAGCATCGAATACGATCCTAACAGGAACGCAAACATAGCTCTTCTGAATTATGCAGACGGAGAAAAAAGATACATCATCGCTCCTGAATCATTAAAAGTAGGAGACGTGCTGTTCTCCGGAGCTACAGCAGACATCAAAGAAGGAAATGCGCTTCCTATAGCAAACATTCCTCTTGGTACGATGATACACTGCATCGAACTGAAGCCGGGCAAAGGTGCTCAGCTCGTAAGATCGGCAGGAAACGGAGCCCAGCTTATGGCTAAGGAAGGTGAGTTCGCTCAGGTAAGACTTCCATCCGGCGAAGTGAGAAGGATCAGAATGAACTGCAGAGCTACGATCGGTATCGTAGGCAACGGAGATCATCAGAACATCTCAGTCGGAAAAGCAGGACGCAAGAGACATATGGGAATCAGGCCTACAGTAAGAGGTTCGGTAATGAACCCTAACGACCATCCGCACGGCGGCGGCGAAGGCAAGGCGCCTATCGGAAGAGTCGGTCCTGTAACACCTTGGGGCAAACCTGCACTTGGTTATAAGACAAGAAAGAAGAACAACGGTTCCGATAAGTATATTGTCAAGAGAAGGAACGAGAAATAAAGGAAGGAGCAATAATAATGGGCAGATCACTTAAAAAGGGCCCTTTCGTCGACAGAAAACTGTTGAAGGCAATTGATGATATGAATGCAGCCAACGAAAAGAAAGTCGTAAAGACATGGTCGAGACCATCCACGATTTTCCCTCAGATGGTTGGACATACTATCGCCGTTCATGACGGAAGAAAGCACGTACCTGTATATATTACAGAAGACATGGTAGGCCACAGGCTTGGAGAGTTTGCTCCAACCAGGACTTACAGAGGACACGCCGCAGATAAGAAAGCTAAATAAGATAAGGAGATAAACAAATGGAAGCAAAAGCAGTTGCAAAATACGTTAGAATGTCTCCTATCAAGCTCAAGCCGGTTACTGATCTGGTAAGAGGCAAGGACTTAAACGAGGCACTTAACATATTGAAGTTCACGCCGGGAAAAGGCGCTGAACTCGTAGAAAAGGTAGTCAAATCCGCTGCAGCCAACGCTGAGAACAACTTTGACATGAACCCGGACAACCTGTATGTGGCAGAAGTATATGCTAACCAGGGACCTACAATGAAGAGATGGAGAGCAGGAGCTCAAGGCCGTGCATTCTCCATTCTGAAGAGAAGCAGTCACATCGGTGTGATACTTAGAGAGAAAGAAACGGAGGTTCAGTAAATGGGACAGAAAGTAAGTCCACATGGTTTCAGAGTAGGAGTCATTAAAGACTGGGACTCCAAATGGTATGCAGATAAAAACAATTTTGCTGATTACCTTGTAGAAGACGATAAGATAAGAAAATATCTGAAACAGAAGCTGTACGCAGCAGGCATTTCGAACATCGTGATCGAGAGACCGGCAGAGAACCAGATGAGAGTTATCATCATGGCAGGAAAACCGGGCATGGTCATCGGAAGAGCCGGAGACGGGATTGAACAGATCAAAAAAGGTCTTGTAAAGCTCACAGGCAAAAACGTTACAGTAGACATCAGAGAGATCAGAAGAGCTGAGCTTGACGCACAGCTCACAGCAGAAAGCATAGCTGAAGCACTGGAAAAGAGAATAGCATTCAGAAGAGCTATGAAGCAGAGCATCGGCAGAACGATGAAAGCCGGCGCTAAGGGAGTAAAGGTACTTTGTTCCGGAAGACTCGGCGGTGCCGAAATCGCGAGAAACGAAAAGTACAGTGAAGGAAATGTTCCACTCCATACACTTCGTGCAGACATCGATTATGGTTTTGCTGAAGCTGATACAACATACGGAAAGATCGGCGTAAAAGTATGGATCAACCATGGCGAAATCCTCGACAAGGGACTTCAGAGCTCGATTCCGGAAGAGGAAAAGGGCGGCAAGAAGGGTGACAGAAGACAGAAGAGAGAAAGACGTCCGAGAAGAGAAGGCGGAAATTACAGAGGCAGAGGCCGCGATAATGAACGCCCGATGACGAAGGCTGTCAATCCGAGAGTCAGAAACACTCCGAAGGCAGATCCGGAAGCTGAAGCAGCAGCTAAGGCTGCAGCAGAAGCGCAGGCTGAAGATCAGGTCGAAGCACCTGTAACTGAAGAAGTAGTAGCTGCGGCTGAAGAAGCCAAAGCTGAAGAATAGACAATAGTGAAAGGAGGACAACGCCATGTTAATGCCAAAGCGTGTTAAGCGTAGAAGGGTTCATAGAGGCAGAATGAAGGGCAAAGCCACAAGAGGCAATAAAGTCACATACGGTGATTACGGTCTTGCAGCTACTGAACCTGGATGGATCACTTCAAATCAGATCGAGGCAGCCAGAATTGCCATGACAAGATCGATCAGAAGAGGCGGAAAAGTATATATCAAGATATTCCCGCATAAGCCGGTAACAAAAAAGCCTGCTGAAGTACGTATGGGTTCCGGAAAAGGTGCACCTGAGTACTGGGTAGCAGTAGTTAAGCCGGGCAGAGTCATGTTCGAGATAGAAGGTATCCCATATGAGCAGGCCAGGGAAGCAATGAGACTCGCAGCACACAAGCTCCCGATAAAGAGCAAGTTCATTGCGAAGGAAACAGAAGGTGGTGAAGCATAATGGAACTGAAGAAAATGCGTGAGATGTCGGATTCAGAACTGTATGCTGAACTCGACAAGATGAAAAAAGACTTGTTTAACCTCAGGTTCCAGCATGTCACAGGACAGCTTGAGAATCCTATCCTCATGAGGGATACAAAGAAGGATATTGCAAGGATCAAAACAATAATCAGAGAAAAAGAGCTCGAGACAGCTCAGAACGATTAAGAAAGGAGGATGAATTATGGCAGAAGAAAGAAATATGAGAAAAACGAGAATCGGCATCGTTGCATCCAATAAAATGGACAAAACAGTAACTGTCGAACTCGAACAGTCCGTAAGACATTCTCTTTACGGAAAATCGGTAAAAACAAACAAAAAAGTCAAGGCTCATGATGAAGCAAATGAATGCAGCATTGGCGATAAGGTAAGGATCATGGAGACCAGACCTCTTTCGAAAGATAAGAGATGGAGAGTCGTCAAGATCGTTGAGAAGGTTAAGTAAGGAGGACCGGAAATGATACAGACAGAAACCAGACTTAAAGTCGCGGACAATTCCGGTGCTAAGGAACTGCTTTGCATCAGCATTCTCGGCGGCACGAGCCGTCAGTATGCGAACATCGGAGACGTTATCGTCTGCAGTGTAAAAGATGCAACACCGGGCGGACAGGTCAAGAAGGGCGACGTTGTCAAGGCTGTAGTAGTCAGGACAAAGAAGGGCGCAAGAAGAGTCGACGGCAGCTATGTCAAGTTCGACCAGGACGCAGCAGTAATAATCAAAGACGACAACAATCCGGTAGGAACTCGTATTTTCGGGCCTGTAGCAAGAGAGCTCAGAGACAGGAGTTTCATGAAGATAGTGTCATTGGCACCGGAAGTACTATAGGAGGTCAAGGATGCGTATTAAGAAAAACGACACAGTTGTTGTTATCGCCGGAAAAGACAAAGGCAAGCAGGGCAAAGTCCTGAGAACGATGCCTAAGACAAATAAGGTTTTCGTTGAAGGCCTGAACATGCAGACAAAGCATCAGAAGCAGACAAGGACAGCGACTTCGGAGATCAAACATCAGGAAGGACCGATCGACATATCAAATGTTATGCTGGTAGATCCTGAAACGAAGGAGCGTACGAGAGTCGGATATGACTTTGACGGCAGCAACAAAGTAAGAGTATCAAAGAAATCAGGAAAAGTAATCGAGTAGAAAGGAGGAGACGATAGTGACAGCCAGATTAAAAGAAACATATCTTAATGAAACGAAAAAAGCCCTGACAGAGCAGTTCAACTACAGCAATGTCATGGAGATACCAAAGCTTGAAAAGATCACGATCAATATCGGTCTTGGCGAAGCTAAGGAAAATCCTAAGCTCATGGAAACAGCAGTAGAAGAGCTCGGTATCATTACCGGCCAGAGACCTGTTGTAACAAAGGCAAGAAAATCAATAGCAAACTTTAAAGTCAGACAGGGAATGCCTGTTGGAACAAAGGTTACGCTGAGAGGCGACAACATGTACGTCTTCGCCGACAAGTTCTTCAATATCGCTCTTCCGAGAGTGAGAGACTTCAAGGGCGTAAGCAAAAACTCGTTCGACGGCAGAGGAAATTATTCTCTCGGCCTTAAAGAGCAGCTGATCTTCCCTGAGATCGAGTACGACAAAGTAGATATGGTCAAGGGAATGAACGTAGTATTTACAACGACAGCCAAAACAGACGAAGAAGCAGCTGCACTGCTTGCCGGTCTGGGTATGCCGTTCGAGAAGTAGGAGGAAACATGGCTAAGACTTCATTAAAAGTTAAACAGAGCAAAAAGCCTAAATACTCGACAAGAGCATACACGAGATGCAGGATCTGCGGAAGACCGCATTCTGTCCTCAAGAAGTACGGTATCTGCCGTATCTGCTTCAGAGAACTTGCTTACAAAGGTGAGATCCCTGGTGTCAAGAAGGCTAGCTGGTAAAGATAAGATATTGATCATCCGTTAAGTTGCCTGAGCAATACTGGCGGAGGAAGGAGAAATAAAAGTATGACAATGACAGATCCGATAGCGGATATGCTTACAAGAATCAGAAATGCCAATACTGTAAGACATGATACAGTCGATGTTCCTGCATCGAAGATCAAGAAGTCGATCGCGGGCATACTGACTGACGAAGGATACATCAAAGGTTATGATGTGATCGAGGGTGAAAATCATCAGGGTACAATCAAGATCCAGATGAAGTACGGCCCTAACAATGAGAAAGTTATCAATGGAATCAAGAAGATTTCGAAGCCGGGACTGAAAGTTTATGCCAAAGCTTCAGATGTTCCCAAGGTACTCGGAGGACTCGGAATCGCAATCATTTCAACATCAAATGGAGTGATCAGCGACAAAGAGGCAAGAAAACTCGGAGTTGGCGGCGAAGTCATCTGTTATGTATGGTAGGAGGTAAAGAATAATGTCAAGAATAGGTTTAAAGCCTGTCGATCTTCCTGCCGGCGTCGAGGTCCAGGTCAGCGACAAAAATGTTGTTACCGTAAAAGGACCTAAGGGCGAATTACAGGAACAGATAGGAAGCACACTGACAGTTGAACAGAAGGACGGAGTACTTACAGTATCAAGACCTTCGGACAGCAGATCGGACAGAGAACAGCACGGACTGGCAAGAGCTCTTATTCATAACATGGTCGTCGGCGTGACGGACGGTTATGAGAAGAAACTTGAGCTTCTGGGCGTTGGATATAAGGCTGAGAAGAAAGGCAATACGCTTGTAATGAGCCTCGGATATTCTCATCCTGTAGAAATGGTCGATCCTGACGGGATCGAAACTGAAGTTCCTGAACAGACAAAGATCGTCGTCAAGGGAATCAGCAAAGAAAAAGTTGGAAATTACGCGGCTAACATCCGTAAGTGGAGACAGCCTGAACCATATAAGGGCAAAGGTATCAGATACGCAGGCGAATACGTTCGCCGTAAGGAAGGTAAAGCCGGAGTCAAAGGCGGAGAATAGAGAAAGGAGTAAGGTCAAATGGCTACAAGCAGACAGGCAAAACGTGTCAAGAGACATGAAAGAGCAAGAAAAAATTTGTACGGCACTCCTGAGAAACCTCGTCTCTGTGTTTACAGGAGCAACAAGAATATTTCTGCACAGATCATCGATGATGTCAGCGGCAATACTTTAGCAGCTGCATCCTCGCTCGACAAGGAACTCAAAGGAGCAATCGAGAATGGCGGAAATAAAGAAGCTGCCAAAAAGGTCGGCGAAGCAATCGCAAAGAGAGCTCTGGAAAAGGGCATAGAGTGTGTTGCATTCGACAGAGCCGGCTATATATATCACGGCAGAGTGAAAGAATTAGCTGACGGCGCAAGAGAAGCCGGACTGAAGTTCTAACAAGGAGGATACAAGGAATGCGTAACACAATAGATGCATCCAAGCTTGATCTTAATGAGACGATCGTCAATATCAGACGTGTCGCCAAGACAGTTAAGGGCGGCAGAAACATGAGATTCAGTGTAACCATAGTTGTTGGAGATCACGAAGGGCATGTAGGCGTCGGACTCGGCAAAGCTCAGGAAATTCCTGAGGCCGTAAGAAAAGCTACAGAAGATGCAAAGAAAAATTTGATTTATGTTCCTACAGTAGGAACGACAATACCTCACAAGATCGTCGGTGTTTTCGGAGCAGGCAGAGTACTTATCATGCCGGCTGCCGCAGGTACAGGCGTAATCGCAGGTTCATCAGTACGTACAGTGCTTGAATCTGCAGGTATTCAGGACGTAAGAGCTAAGTCGATCGGTTCAAACAATACCGGAAACATGGCTTATGCAACTATCGAAGGTCTTAAGAGCCTGATGACTGTTGAACAGGTCAGCAAGCTCAGAGGAAAGACGAAGGAAGAAATTCTGGGATAGGAGGAGAAGCAAAATGGCAAAAATGGTAAAAGTCACACTGACTAAAAGTACTATAGGCGCTTCCCCTAGACAGAGAAAAGTAGTTGAAGCGTTAGGACTGAAAAAGATGCACCAATCAGTGGAATTAGTTGACAGTGAAGTAACACGCGGAGCTGTGAAAAAAGTTGAGCATCTTGTTACTTTAGAAGAACTATAGGAATGGAGGTGCTAGAATAATGAAACTGCATGAATTCACAGCAGCTGAAGGTTCCGCTAAAAACCGCAAAAGAAGAGGCCGCGGACATGCTACCGGTCAGGGTAAAACCGGCGGCAGAGGTATGAACGGTCAGAAACAGAGAAGCGGCGGCGGCGTAAGGCTCGGATTTGAAGGAGGCCAGATGCCTCTTTACAGAAGAATCCCAAAGAGAGGCTTTACGAATATCTTCGGAACAGAATATACGGAATTGAATGTATCGGCTCTTAACAGATTCGATGCTGATACCGTTATTACTCCTGAGCTGCTGAAGGAAGTCGGTCTTGTTAAACAGGTCAAGGACGGAGTAAAGATTCTTGGAAACGGAGAAGTTGAAAAGAAATTTACAGTCCAGGCTCAGAAGTTCAGCAAGTCGGCTATAGAAAAAATAGAAGCTGCCGGAGGAAAGGCAGAGGTGATTTAACATGGGTTTGTTAGAAACACTTAAAAAGGCCTGGGCAAGTACGGAAATCAGGAAAAAGATAATCTTTACACTCCTGATGCTCATTGTCTTCAGAATAGGGTCCAATATCCCGGTTCCGGGAATAAACAGAACAGTTCTCGCGCAATTATTCAGCGGGAACTATGGACTCTTCGACCTTTTTGACTTGTTCTCGGGCGGCTCATTTGGAAACATGACGATCTTTGCATTGGGTATTACACCATACATCACTGCATCTATCATACTTCAGCTCCTGACCATTGCAATACCTTCACTGGAAAGGCTTGCAAGGGAAGGAACCGAAGGCAGAAAGAAAATCACTCAGATAACGCGTTATCTCACGATCGTTCTTGGACTTGTCCAGGCGGTCGGCGTATCGGTAGGTATGTTCAGAAAAGCGCTTATCTCAACAGATGTTTTCTCGATAATAGTAATTGTCCTGGTATTGACGGCAGGAACTGCATTCCTGATGTGGCTCGGCGAGCAGATCAATGAATACGGTGTCGGAAACGGCATTTCACTGATCATCTTCGGCGGCATCGTTGCAAGAATGCCAAGTGCCGTCAGATCGGCGATGAACAGTTATTCACAGGGTACGGTATCGATGATGTCACTCGTTATCTTCATTGTATTCGCAATAGCTGTTGTAGTCGGTATCATAGAGGTACAGCAGGGTGAAAGAAGGATCCCTGTGCAGTATGCTAAAAGAGTTGTAGGAAGAAAGATGTACGGCGGACAGTCGACGCATATTCCTCTCAAGGTCAATCAGGCCGGAGTTATTCCTATTATCTTCGCTTTATCGCTGCTGCAGTTCCCTCTGACAATCACTTACTTTACGTCAGCAACATCTGACTTTTCAATCTGGGTAAACAAGTGGCTGTCACCGACAGGAAATCCGGGCGTATGGGTATACGCGGCATTCAATGTGCTGCTGATATTCTTCTTCACATATTTCTATACTGCCATCACTTTCAACCCGATGGAAGTATCAGAGAACATGAAGCAGAACGGAGGCTTTATTCCTGGAATCAGACCGGGAAGAGCTACTGTTGAATACTTGAATAAAGTTATGAACAGAATCACGTTTGTCGGAGCAATATTCCTGGCTGTAGTATCGACACTGCCGACACTGGTCAGCCAGTTCACAGCACTCAATGTGTATTTCGGCGGTACATCGATACTGATCGCTGTCGGAGTTGCGCTTGACACTATGAAGCAGCTCGAACAGCAAATGGTGATGAGGAATTATAAAGGATTCCTCAAATAGGGAGGATATTTAATGAACTTGATATTACTGGGCCCTCCGGGAGCCGGCAAAGGCACTCAGGCGGCTAAGATAATCGAAAACTACAATATTCCTCATATTTCGACCGGAGATATCTTCAGAGAGAATATCAAAGAAGGTACTGATCTGGGTAAAAAAGCGAAGGAATACATGGATAAAGGCGAACTGGTGCCGGATTCACTGGTAATCGAGATCGCACTTGACAGACTTGAAAAGGACGACTGCAAAGAGGGATTCCTTCTGGACGGTTTCCCAAGGACAGTCGAGCAGGCGGAAGCTCTCGACAAGTTCCTTGAAGGCCGCGGCGGAAAAGTTGACCACGTTCTTGACATCGATGTTCCGAAAGAGGAACTGATGGTGAGGATACTTGGCAGAAGAGTCTGCAAGCAGTGCGGAGCGACGTATAACATTCCGAATATGCCTCCTAAGAAGGACGGCATCTGTGATGTATGCGGAGGACCTCTGATGCAGCGCGCAGACGATACCAGAGAAACAGTAGAGAACAGAATCGAAGTATACAATTCTCAGACTAAACCTCTGCTGGCTTACTATGACAAAGCAGGAAATATCGCGCATCTGGACGGAACAACAGGACTTGAAAATGTGTTCAATGCTATAGTCGGGATCCTGGGGTGATCGGCGGATGATAATTGTCAAATCCGATCACGAACTCGAACTTATGCGTATATCCGGCAAGGTGACTGCATATATACTGAAAGAACTGAATGATTTCATACGCCCGGGCATAACCACTCTGGATATTGACCGGCATGTGGAAAAGATCATCAGGGACAACGGTATGGAGCCGACGTTCAAAGGATACGGAGGTTTCCCGGCAAGCGTGTGTGCTTCCATCAATGAAGAAGTCGTACATGGTATACCTAGTGAGTACACGATACTGCACGAAGGAGATATCATAAGTATAGACGTAGGGAGTACATATGAGGGATATGTGAGCGATGCAGCCAGAACTTATCCGGTAGGAGAGGTCAGTGAAACGGCGAAAAATATTATGGACGCCGCAGAGCAGGGATTCTTTGAAGGATTGAAATACTGCAGAAAGGGATTCAGAATATCTGATATCTCACATGCAGTGCAGAAGAAAGTCGAAGAGCTTGGTTTCGGCGTAATAAGGGATTATGTGGGTCACGGCGTGGGAAGAAACATGCACGAAGAACCGCAGATACCGAATTACGGAAAATCAGGCAGGGGACCGAGAATAGCAAAAGGAATGTGTCTGGCGATCGAACCGATGATCACAGAAGGGACATTTAAATGCAGGACCCTGGACAACGGTTGGACTGTTGTTACGCAGGACGGCGGACTGGCTGCACATTATGAAAACACAGTCGCTATAAGTGATGATGAGCCGGAAGTGCTTACGTTATAAGGAAGGTAAAGTTATGGCGAAGAAAGATGTAATAGAAGCAGAGGGCGTTGTAGTAGACGCACAGCCAAACGCAATGTTTGTTGTAAAGTTGGAAACCGGACACGAGGTGCTCGCACACGTTTCCGGAAAAATAAGAATGAATTTCATCAGGATACTGCCGGGAGATAAGGTCAAGGTAGAATTATCACCTTACGATCTGACCCGCGGAAGGATCACATGGAGAGAGAAATAGCGGAGGTTTAAGATGAAAGTAAGATCGTCAGTAAAGCCTATCTGCGAAAAGTGCAAGGTAATCAAAAGAAAAGGCAAAGTAATGGTCATCTGCGAAAACCCGAAGCACAAGCAGAAGCAGGGCTGAAGTTATAACAAGAATGCCGAGAGGCACAGGTACATCCCGTTTATATTGCAGCTCATTCCGCAGTTCGCTTAAACGATCGAGAAATGCGGAACGCAGAAAAGCGACGGAAGATGGGAAGAGGAGGAAAATATGGCTCGTATAGCCGGAGTAGACTTACCAAGAGAAAAAAGAATTGACATTGGTTTGACTTACATTTACGGAA
>JALCRY010000033.1 GCA_022652985.1 Eubacteriaceae bacterium
CTTTGGTACCCCGTACGGGAATCGAACCCATGTTTTCGCCGTGAGAGGGCGACGTCTTAACCGCTTGACTAACGGGGCATATATTCAGTCAGATATGAATCCGACGCGAATTACATTATAACGGCTGAAGATGTATTTGTAAAGACTTTATTTCTTTGTTCTATTGTAAAAAGGCTCTTTTTTTGTTAGAATCAAGGTCGTAGCTTATGGAGGGATAACATATGATAAATTATAAAAGCACAAGGGGAAGTAAAGAGTATAAAACATCCGCGGGAGCGATAATCAAGGGAATTGCGGAAGACAGGGGACTTTATGTACCTGAGTCGGTTCCGAAACTGCCTGTCGCTATCGAAGAACTGGTCGGGAAACCGTATCAGGATGTTGCATTTCAGATCATAAAAACATTTTTCGATGACTACACCGATGAGGAAATCAAAGCGTGCGTCGACGGCGCATACGACAGTAAGTTCGAGGAAAAGGAAATCGTACCGGTAAAAAATGCCGGCGGAGCGAACTTCCTGGAGCTTTATCATGGAAAGACCGCGGCGTTTAAGGATATGGCACTTTCGATATTACCGTATCTCCTCACGACCGCGATGAAAAAAGAGAATGAACAAAACAAAGTCTGCATCCTTACTGCCACTTCGGGCGACACGGGCAAGGCCGCGCTCGAGGGATTTGCCGATGTGCCGGGAACTGAGATCATTGTATTCTTCCCGAATCAGGGCGTGAGTCAGGTTCAGGAACGTCAGATGGTCACGCAGGAAGGCGCTAATACACATGTGTTTGCTATCGAAGGCAATTTCGATGACGCGCAGACTGGCGTAAAGAAAATATTCTCGGACGATAAAATGGCTGAGGATCTGGCGCAGAACGGAGTCAGGCTTTCATCGGCCAATTCGATCAATATCGGCAGACTCGTGCCGCAGGTCGCATATTATGTTTATGGATACTGCAAGCTCGTTGAGAGAGGACAAATCAAAGCCGGCGATAAGATAAATATTGTTGTTCCGACAGGGAACTTCGGCAATATTCTTGCGGCATATTACGCGGGGCAGATGGGCATTCCGGTAAATAAGTTTATCTGTGCATCAAATAAAAACAAGGTCCTGACCGACTTCATAAATACAGGTGTTTACGATACGAACCGTGAGTTCTTCCTTACGAATTCGCCTTCGATGGACATCCTTATTTCCAGCAATCTCGAGAGGCTTCTTTATCATTTGTCCGGCGGAAACGGCGATGAGATAAGAGCGCTTATGGAAAGTCTGGACAGCAATAAGAGATATGAAGTTAGCGATAAAATCAGGTCGGGAATGTCGAACTTCTACGGCGGTTTTGCGGATGTGGAAATGACAGATGCGGCCATCGGCGAGATGTATAAAAAATACGGATATCTCATCGATACCCACACAGCGGTTGCCTACAAGGTCTATGAAAATTATGTTGCTGAGACGGGCGACAAAACTGAGGCACTGATTGCTTCGACGGCCAGCGCATACAAGTTCGCAGACAGTGTTGCAGAATCGATCGGTATCGAAAAAGGCAGTAATGGATTTGAATCTGTCCGCAGGGTGTTCGAGGAGACGGGCGTACGTGTGCCTGCAGGCCTTAAAGATCTGGAGAACAAAGAAATCAGATTCCGTGATGTCGTAAAAATCGAGGACATGCCTCAGGCAGTCCTGGGATCACTGAAGTAATACATCAAATTAAAATATGTATAAAAGCTCCGGACTCTTGGTGGTATGCTACCTCGCTGCCGGAGCTTTTTTTACAGGTCATTTCTGCCGTTACAATCTGTATTCTTCAATTATTTTTTTTGCCTGCGCAGCGGTAAATGGCTTCTCGGATGTTTCATAAGTGATTATCATATTGCGGCCCGGGCAGTAACCCAAACGTCCGTAACTAAGTATTTTTTCCATCATAGAAACAACGTAGTCCACATCATATATCCGGCCAAAATGTTCCCATATAAGCAGCCGCCTATCATGTCCTCTTAAAATGATGAAATCGGGATAGACGGTGCGTAGTTTGCGGTATTTTCCAATCTCCCCATCAGTAGTATCAAATGCGCATTCATATCGGAACAGTGAGTCCGATGTTGTCAGGGCATCATCAATGCATGCTTCGCTTTTCGAGCGCACCATAGTACCGCGTATGGTCGGAACAATTAGTTGCTCCATGTGGTGCGGGTTTGTATCGTATGATTCAACTGCCCACGCTAAAGGATAAATATCGTTCGCCGGAAAAGCGTCCTGGAGATCGCACTCGGCATCATATGTCGTACTCAGACTATTTCGTACGGCAACAGGATCATAAACACTGAAATGCTTTAGAAAATATCTCATCGCTTTAATGTTCGTTTCAATAATAGGCTTCGCTTTGGCAAAAATGGCTTTCAATGTGTATGCTCTTATAAGGCTGTCGCGATGACTCCAGGAACTTGGGATCATGACGGTTGTGCGGGGATCGCCGGCATGTGAGGAATCATTATCACAATGAGTTTTTTCATTATGCACAATGCGGTAATAATTATTCCCATGTGCACGGTGGCGTTCCAGTCTGCCGTCAGGCAGATCACGAAAATCGGCTTCGATTTTTGCTAGAAAAATAAGATGTTCGTTTAATTGCGCCTGTATTTGGCTTATTATATTCAATTGCTGAAACATGATACAAAACATTCTCCGTAACCAGACTATATCTAACAATAATACCATTATATGGTAATTACATAATGGCGTCAAGCAGTAAAAGATGAGTTATAGTCATATCGTGGTGCTTTTTCAGGAAAAGCAAAATATTGCACCACAATTCTCTGGGCTACAGCGTTTGAGCAGCCGCTCAGACGGACTTTCCTGATAATTGTTTGACCTGATACATTTCAAACGTTGAAAAACGTGGTGCAAATTCCAAGAAACATCAGATCTGCACCACGTTTTCCTCACTTCTTCAAAAATCGGAAAAATGTGGCGTAAATCAACCAACTCGAAAAATCACGCCACATTTCACACATTTATATTAAATCGGAAAAATGTGGCGTAAATCAATCAACTCGAAAAATCACGTCACATTTCGCATATCTTATTTTATTTCTTCGGCTCGGGGAATGTTACGTAGAATGTGCTGCCTTTGCCTACTTTGCTGTCTACAGTGATCGCGGCGCCGAACAGCGAGGCGATGTGTTTGACGATGGAAAGGCCGAGGCCGGTGCCGCCGACTTTGTTGGAGCGGGATTTGTCCACGCGGTAGAAGCGCATGAAGATCTTGTCGATATTTTCTGGCTCGATGCCGATGCCTTCGTCGCTGACGGCCATCTGGAGGTGTCCGTCGCTCATGTAGCCGGTGATCCAGACGCGGCCGCCTTCGTCGGAGTATTTGATTGCGTTTTCGACGAGGTTCATGAAGAGCTGGCGGAATCTGTCGGAGTCGCCGCTGACGGTGAGGCCGGATTCCACTTCGTTTATCAGTTCGATGCCCTTGCTTTCAGCGATAGGCATCATCATTTCCATGACTGTATCGATGCTGGCACCGACGTCGATCTGTTCGGAAGGGACGTCTATTTCATTTTCGATATTTGAAAGGACCAGCACGTCGTCGATGAGACGCTTGAGCCGGTCGGTTTCTATGGCTATTATATCGATGAATTTTGTGCGTATCTCCGGATCTTCGATGGCGCCGTTCTGCAGAGTTTCGACAAAGCCGGAAATTGAGGTGAGCGGTGTTTTCAGCTCGTGGGTGACATTGCTGACGAATTCGGATCTCATGCGTTCGAGTTCGTCGTTTTCCTGCTGTACTTTGCGCAGGCGCATTTTCATGTCATAAATAGGTTTGGCCAGGAAGACAATTATAAGGCCTATGCCGACGACTGATATCGTTACGGCAGCAATGCCTCTGGCGGCTGTGTCGGTGATGAAGACCGCGCACAGGAGATTGAGCAGGGCGGTAAGTATGATCGTGACCATGATCTTGGCATTCATCTCAGTCTGTACCCCTTTCCGCGTATCGTTTCAATAAACTTCTCGTCGTCATCGCCGAGTTTCTTGCGCAGATATCTTACGTGCACATCAACGGTCCTGGTTTCGCCCGCATAGTCGATGCCCCAGACCTTGTCAAGGAGTTCGTCGCGGGTGAAAACGTGTCCGCGGTTTTTCGCCAGGAATCCGAGAAGTTCGAATTCTTTATATGTGAGATCGATCTGTCTGCCGTCGAGTGTTATTTCATGGCGGTCGTAGTTTATGGTGAGGCCGCCCGCGCTGAACACTTCGTCCGTGCCGCCTGATTCGTTTTCGCTGACTTCATAGCGCCGCAGAACAGCTTTTATCCTGGCGATCAGTTCGCGCACGCCGAACGGTTTCGCGATGTAATCATCAGCGCCGAATTCCAGACCGAGTACTTTGTCAACTTCTTCCGCCTTGGCTGTCAGCATAATGATAGGCACGTTGTTGCCTTCGCTCCTGAGTTCGCGGCATATTTCATAGCCGTCTTTTTTCGGAAGCATTATGTCCAGTAGTATCAGATCGGGTTTCTCAGTGTAGACCTTAGTCATGCCGATATTGCCGTCCTCGGCTTCCACGGCCGTATACCCGTTTGCTTCCAGATTATACTTTACCAGTTCCCGGATATTAGGTTCGTCCTCAATTATTAAAATCTTCTTCATTTAATGCACCTTCACTTCTGTCATTCTATCATGCTTTACGCCGTTACGCCAACTTCTTCGTAATCGACATATTTGTTTTCCGTCACGCTTTCGGCAATATTGCTGCAGCAGTCGCCGATCCTGACAATGTTGTGAATGACATCAGTATAGGATACAGTAAATTCCGGGGAGCATTTCTTGTCATAAAGACGCTGCATGTGTTTTTTCCGGAGACGCTTTTCCGTCTTGTCTATTTCGATGCTTGCGGTGAACACATCGGACGCCAGCTTCAGGTCGTTGGTTTCGAGAGCATTCATAGTATCTCTCATCATGCGGCTGATCTGGTCGAACAGCTCGAATATTTCCGCGCTGGCAATGTCGGAGAATTCATATCCGTGCCTGGCTTTGTCGACTGCAAGTTCGGCGATGGTCGCGAGATAATCTCCCATGTGTTCGATGACAGAAGAAACGTGCATGAGCACCGCGATCCTGTCGTTCTGAGCGTCTGTAGCGCTTTCTGTAGCAAGGATCCTTGCAAGATAGTCGGTGATCTTGGCATGCAGTTCGTTGACTGATTCTTCGATTTCCAGACTTTCTTTGGCCTTGTCTTCATCATTGCCCAGGAATGCTGCTTTGTCTTTCATGATCATTTCGCGCGTGAAGGAAGCCAGCCTGTTGAGCTCCTTGCCGGCGAGATGGATCGCAAATACCGGTCTGTCCACGATGTTGTAATCGAGATACATGGCTGCTTCGCGCGGAGTTTCATCCTCCCGGCCCGGGATGAGTTTCGTGACGATCTTCACGAGCACGAAGGTGAGCGGCAGCCAGATCAGCATGGTCGAAACATTGAACAGCGTGTGCGTGTTGGCTATCTGTCTGGAGATCACATCCACTTCTGCGCCCTTAGGCGAGATGAACTGTATTATTTTCACGATCTGCGGAATAAACCAGATGAAAAGGAGCGTGCCGGAAAGATTGAATATTACATGTGCGAGCGCCGTACGTTTCGCGTTGATGCTCTGACCGATCGAGGCAAGTATGGCAGTAATGGTCGTGCCGATGTTGTCGCCGAAGAGGATCGGGATACTTCCCGCGAGTCCGATGATGCTGTGCACGCCGTCCGGCCCCGCTGTTGATGCGAGCTTCTGCAGGACTGCGATCGTCGCCGATGAACTCTGCACGATCAGAGTCATGGCTGCGCCGAGAGCGACTCCGATGCCAGGCAGATCTTTTACCCGCAGCATCATTTCCATGAAAACCTGCGACTGGGCGAGCGGCGCCATAGTGGCAGACATCGTATTGATGCCGACAAACAGCAGTCCAAAGGCGAAAATGATCTGCCCGATGTCTGCGGCCTTTTCATGCTTTTTAAGAAAGAAAAACATTACGAATCCGACGAAGACGATGCCCCACGCATAGTCGCCGATGTTGAAGGCGATGAGCTGGGCCGTGATCGTCGTGCCGATGTTTGCGCCTATTACTACACTGATGCCCTGCGACAGCGTCATAAGTCCCGCACTGACAAAACCTATGACCATTACTGTAGTGGCTGAACTCGACTGCAGCACCGCAGTTGTGCAGAGGCCGGCCAGCATGCCGAGAAAAGGATTCCTCGTCAGCATCGCCAGAAAGTTTTTCATTTTGTCGCCTGCGGTTTTCTGGAGGCCGTCGCTCATCAGATTCATCCCGTAGATGAAAACAGCAAGACCGCCGCAGAGAGAAACAATCATTTTGATTATCTCATTTTCCATTTGTGCATCTCCTTTTTCTTCTATTGATTACTCCATTATCCTACTCTATCGTATGCGAAAGACGGCCGGGCGGAAAGCGCGCAAGGTTAAGGCTGTGTTAATTTTTTGTTAAATGTTTTTTTACAAATTTTACGACAATTTAACAGACGATTTAATATTCACGTAACATTGGGTGGTTATTCTGATAGCGAAATCAAAAAGGAAAAAAATGAGAAGAAGAAATGAGGGATGAAAATGAAACCGGAAATAAGGAAAAAGGCAGTCAGAGGTCTGGCTGCAGTAATGATCATGACTGTGGCGGCGGTAGGGTTCGCAGGATGCGGGAGCGGCAGCGCGTCGTCCGGCAGCTCCGGATCATCGGGGGGAAACGCGGATGTAGTTATCGCAGGGTCGACATCGGTGCAGCCGCTGAGCGAGGCTCTGGCCAAAACATATATGAAGGATCACAGCGGAGTCGATATAGAAGTACAGGGCGGCGGCTCGGGACAGGCGGTCAAATCGCTTAAGAGCAACATAGCGACGATCGGAGCTCTTTCAAGAGATCTGGATGACAGTGAAAAAAGCAGTGTGTCGAAGACCTATACAATAGCAAAGGACGGAGTAGCCGTCATAGTGAACAGCAATGTCAATGTGGATGATCTTACGCTGGCGCAGCTTCAGAAGATATATACAGGGAAGATCACTAACTGGAGCAAGGTCGGCGGAGATGACGCCAAGATAGCAGTAGTAAGCAGAGAAGAAGGTTCGGGCACCAGAGAAGCATTTACGACGAAGACAGGTGTACTGGCAAACGATAAAGACAATACTACAAAGGATGCGATAGTGCAGTCGTCAACAGGCGCTGTAAACAAAACAGTCAAATCCACGCCGAACAGCATCGGTTATGTATCGCTCGCATCAGTAAGCAGCGATGTTAAAACAGTTAAGGTCGAAGGTGTTTCACCATCGGAAAGCACAGTGCTGGACGGCACGTACAAGATTCAGAGACCGTTCCTCTATGCTGTTACCGATAAGGCCAATTCGGCGACCAGGGCATTTATCAAGTATGTAATGAGCGATGCCGGACAGAAACAGGTCAAGAAAAACGGATTCATACCTGTCAATAAAACCGAGCAGTAAAAGAGGAATCGAAAATGAATACCAGGGAGAAAGCAATTGAAAAATTAATATTCATATGTGCCGCCGTGTCAGTTGCGGCGGTCGCACTGATAACAATATTTATCTTCGCGCAGGGAATGCCTGCGATACAGCGGGTCGGACTTTTCCGGTTCGTATTCGGGACAACGTGGTCTCCGACCAACGGCAGCTATGGAATACTTCCCCTGATCGCGGGCTCCATGGCCGTTACACTGGGAGCACTTGTTATAGGTATACCGACAGGACTCGGATGTGCAGTCTTTCTGTCAGAAGTAGTAACAAAAAGGCAGGCCGGGTTTTTCCGGTCGGCGATTGAACTTCTGGCGGGTATACCATCTGTAGTTTACGGCTTCTTCGGCCTGGCAATAATAGTCCCTCTGGTAAGAGGTCTGGCGGGTGCAGTGGCGCCTGACGCAGGCGCTACGGGACTGTCGGTGCTGTCCGGAGCCATAATCCTGGCAATAATGATATTGCCGACAATAGTGAGCATATCGGTCAACTCGATAGAGTCTGTGCCGAATGCATATAGAGAAGCATCTTACGCACTTGGTGCCGACAGGCGTGAAACAGTCACGAAAGTTATCCTGCCTGCGGCCAGGTCGGGTATCTTCTCATCCATTATCCTTGGTATGGGCAGGGCCATCGGTGAAACGATGGCCGTACTGCTCATTACTGGAAATGTCGCGGTCGTACCGCACAGTATTTTTGCTCCGACGGCGACAATGACGGGAACCATAGCGATGGAAATGAGCTACGCAGCGCCGGATCATCAGCAGGCGCTGTTTGCTATAGGAATAGTGCTGTTCGTGATAATAGTGATACTGAACGGATTCGCACAGGTCGTTATGAGGAGATTCGGAGGTGCTGCAGCGTGATGGAACTGGAAACACAGAAGTTCGGGACTAAACGTTCCGAGAGCATAAGGAAGCAGACAAAAAGTAAAGCTTTCTTCGGAATGATATGGGTGGTGGCAGGCATAACGCTGGCAGTCCTGTTTCTCATTCTGGGATTTGTTCTCGTGAAAGGAGTGCCGCATATAACGTGGACATTCCTGTCTCAGGAGCCGGAGATGCTCGGTGCTGAAGGCGGCATCTTCTCGGTAATAGTGGGTACTGTGGCTGTTACGGCCATGGCAGTAGTGATCGCGACGCCTATAGGAGTCGCCGGTGCAGTGTATTTCAATGAGTATTCGAAGGGCGGCAGAGTAATAAAGGTCATCCGGTTCTTCACGGAAGTGCTGGCCGGCATACCTTCGATCATATTCGGACTTTTCGGATTTGCCTTCTTCGTAGTCTATATGAATATGGGCTGGTCGGTGCTGGCAGGCGCGCTCACACTGACGCTGATGATACTGCCGACGATAATAAGGACCACAGAAGAATCGCTGAAAACCGTGCCGATGAGCTACCGTGAGGGCAGCCTGTCGCTGGGAGCAACCAAATGGTACACGATAAAAAAGGTCGTACTGCCGTGCTGCTGGGGAGGAATACTCACAGGTGTGATCCTGGGGCTTGGAAGAGCGATAGGAGAGACGGCGGCGCTGATGTTTACCATCGGCGGATCGCTCAATATTCCGACATCGGTATTCAGCTCGACCAGGACCATGGCGCTGCATCTGTATATGCTCGCATCGGAAGGCATTTCCGATGAAAAAACTTACGCGACAGCAGCGCTGCTGATAATAATCGTATTGCTGATCAACACATCGGCAACAAGGATAGGAAGGAAAATGACGAATGGAAAATAAATTCACGGTGCGCGGATTGAATCTGTATTACGGCGATTTCCAGGCGCTGAAAAATATAAATATCGACATACCGGAACACAAAGTAACAGCTCTGATCGGACCGTCCGGATGCGGCAAATCGACATTCCTGCGGACGCTCGACCGCATGCAGGACACTGTGGAAGGAGCGAGAGTAGAAGGGCAGATACTTTTTGACGGAGAGGACATATACCGCAGAGACTGCGATGTCATCAAACTGAGGAAAAAGGTAGGCATGGTATTTCAGAGCCCGAATCCCTTTCCGAAATCGATCTACGAAAATATCGTATATGGTCCGCGGGTCCACGGCATTACCGAGAAAAAGAAACTCGACGAGATAGTCGAAAGAACTCTCAAAGAAGTGGCGCTGTGGGATGAGACCAAGGACAGGCTGAACGATTCCGCACTGGGCATGTCGGGAGGTCAGCAGCAGAGGCTCTGCATCGCAAGATGTCTGGCAGTAGAGCCGGAAGTCATACTGATGGACGAACCGACATCCGCGCTCGATCCTGTGGCGACCGCGAAGATAGAAGGGCTCATGCATGAGCTGTCGAAAAAATACACTATCGTAATAGTAACGCATAACATGCAGCAGGCGGGGCGCATCTCGGATCAGACGGCATTTTTCCTTCTCGGAGAATTGCTGGAAGTAAATCCGACGGACAAGATTTTTTCCGATCCGGATAATATAAAAACGGAAGAGTATATATCAGGGAGGTTCGGCTGATGGAACAGAATATTACTTTCCGTCCAAAGATGGACGATGAACTGCAGGCAATCGACAACAAAGTGCTGTCAATGGCCGAACTGGTCGAGACGCAGATACTGAATGCAGTTAAAGCTATAAAAGAGAAGGACATGAAGCTGGCGCGCGATATTATCGACGGCGATGAAGAAATAGATGACCTGGAAGATAAAATAAACAACGACTGCTTCAAATTCCTGGCAACGCAGGCGCCTCTGGCTAGTGATCTCAGGTACGCAATCTCGATAATGAAAATGATACGCGACATTGAAAGGATAGGGGACCACTGCGTCGACATTGCAAAGTTCGCGATCCGTCTCAATGATAAAGAATATTATAAAGAACTGATTGACCTTCCCCGCATGGCCGGCATGTCGACGCAGATGGTGTCTGATGCGATACGCTCATTCGTGGACAAGGACCTCAGGCTGGCCAGACGGGTCTGGAAGAAGGATGACGAGATCGATGAGTTGTACAAGTTTGTTCTGGAAGAACAGCTCGGAGTGGCCGGCAGTGAGCCCGAGAAGGCAGAGTGCGCGGTGCAGTTCGCTTTCGTGGCGGAACATCTGGAACGTATCGCCGACTACGCGACCAATATCTGCGAGGAGACCGTCTTTATGCTGGAGGGCAAAGATTTAACAAAAATTTAACACACGCATAATGATAATATAACAATTACGTGTTACTTTATCATCAGAGGAAGGATGATGAAGATGAAGAGTAATGCGAAGAAGTATTTAAAGGTATTTGCAGCAGTAATGTTCTGTACTCTTGTCGCAGCGGGTGCATCGGGGTGTGCGGGTGCAGGCACTGAAGTTAAGATCGTCGGCTCGACGTCCGTTCAGCCGCTCAGCAGGGAACTTGCCAAGGGGTTTATGGAGAATAACCGCAGTGTCGATGTCATAGTTGACAGCAGCGATTCGGAAAAGGCCATAGAAGCTGTGGAAAGCGGTACTGCCGATATCGGCGCGGTCTCGCGTAAACTGGAAAACGGAGAAAACGCGAATGTAGGAAAGGTTTACACCATTGCGATCGACGGTGTGGCGGTAATTGTCAATAAAGATGTGAAAGTGGATGATCTTTCACTGCAGCAGCTCAAAGATATATATACCGGTAAGATCACTAACTGGAAGCAAGTCGGCGGAGAGGATGCGGCCATAACGTTGGTAAGCAGAGAACCGGGATCAGGGACGCGCGAGGCTTTCGTTGAAAAGACGGGAGTTATGGATAACAGTGAAGATATGACATCGGATGGGGCCATAGTATGTACTTCAACTTATAAAGCTGTGAAAACAGTATCTGAAAAGAAGTACAGCATCGGCTATGCCGCATTCGAATCTGCCGGATCTTCAGTCAAGACGATTAAAGTCGGCGGAGTATTACCTACTGAAGATACAGTGCGGAACGGGACGTATCCGATACAGAGGCCTTTCCAGTATGTGACCGGCAAAGAAGTCAGCGAACAGGCGCAGGCATATCTGGACTATGTGATGAGCAGGGATGCCCAGTCGCGCATAAAAGAAAGGGGTTATGTGACATCCGAATAGGATGATTACAATAGATGAATAATGGCGGAAGGGGCTGCCTTGCCGGGAATAATCATATCCCGGTGAGGCAGCCCCTTTCTGCTGAAGTTGTGAATTGGGTGGGTGTTTATCTATATTAATATCTTTCGATGATGTTATGATAGTACAGTAATCTTAAATAACGCTGAAACCGGGGAAATAAATAACGGATTTTGAAAAAATCCCGGGAAACATCCTTGACTTAAAGTTGACTTTAAGCCATATACTTATTATATAACAGGAGGATAATACAAATGTACTATAATGATTTTAAAGGAATGAAATTATCTGCGCTGGGTTTCGGCGCTATGCGTCTGCCGGTGATCGAAGGAAAGGACGCGGATATTAATATTGAGGAAACGGCGGAGATGGTAGATTATGCCCTGAAACACGGTATAAATTACTTCGACACCGCCTATGGATATCACGGTGGAAATTCGGAAAGAGTGATGGGCCGGCTTCTCAGCAAATATCCGCGGGACAGTTATTATCTGGCGACTAAGTTCCCGGGATATGACGTTTCAAATATGGGCAGTGTAAAGGAAATCTTCGAAGAACAGATCGAGAAGTGCGGAGTCGATTATTTCGATTTCTATCTTTTCCATAATGTTTATGAAAACAATCTGGACCCATACCTTGATGAGAAGAATGGGATCCTGGAATATCTCACCGCACAGAAGAAAGCGGGACGCATAAAACATCTGGGTTTTTCAGCTCACGGAGACTGCGGCGTGATCAGCAAGTTCCTGGAGGCTAATGGCAGTGAGATGGAGTTCTGCCAGATACAGCTGAACTATGTGGACTGGGAATTCCAGGATGCGAAGGATAAAGTGAAGCTGCTGACGGAGCACGGTCTGCCGATATGGGTCATGGAGCCGCTGCGCGGAGGCAGGCTGGCAAATCTGACTGAAACCGAAGCAGCTGAGCTCAGAGCGTTGAGGCCTGATGAAGAGGCGAAAGCATGGGCTTTCAGATTCATCGAGTCAGTCCCGGGCGTGATGATGACACTTTCAGGAGCATCGAGTTTCGGCCAGCTGAAAGAAAATATCGAAACTTTCAAGGAAGCGAGACCTCTGAATGAGGAAGAGAAAAAGGTGATTCTCAGGATCGCGGGAGGAATGCTCGGCGAGAAGACACTGCCGTGCACGGCCTGTCATTACTGCACATCGCACTGCCCGCAGAATCTGGATATTCCGGAACTTCTGGCGCTGTATAATGAACATAATTTCACGGGAGGCGGATTTATCGCGCCTATGGCGCTGGGCGGGATGCCGCCGGAGAAGCAGCCGAGTCAGTGTATCGGCTGCAGGAGCTGTGAGGCGGTCTGTCCGCAGCAGCTGAAAATCTCGGAAGCTATGGCCGATTTTACCGAACAGCTTAAACATAACGCCTGGTAAAAAAATATGGAGGTCCCGGAATGATCCGGAGCCTCCTTTTAAATTCACGTTTATCTGACCATTGAGAACAGATCGTTCATGCCTTCGCTCATTGTCGGGTGCGTATAGATATTGTCTCTCAGTACCTGGTATCTGATGCCGGCATCCATGGCCAATTTCACGGTATTGATCATTTCCTGCGACTCTGCGCAGTAGAAGTGCGCGCCGAGGATGAGGTCGGTTTTTCCGTCGATGATGACCTTCAGCAGACCGGCCGGCCTGCTCATTACCAGAGCCTTCGGGATGGCTTTTGCAGGCATTACTGCCTTCTTGATTTCGTACCCGCGGTCGAGCGCTTCCTGTTCGGACAGTCCGACTCTTGAAAGCGGCGGATCAAGGAATACGCTGTAAGGAACGGCGCCTCTGTTTTCTGTTGTTCTCGTGCCGCCCTGCAGTGTCGATTTCACTATCCTGCTGTCATCCAGCGAAATATATGTGAACTGGAGTCCGCCCGCAACATCGCCCATGGCGTATATGTGAGGGACGGATGTGCGGAGGCTGGCGTCGGTTTTAACGGCTCCTCTTTCTGTCAGTTCAATACCGGCTTTTTCCGGGTGCAGACCGGTAAGTTCAGGTCTTCGGCCTGTTGCGACGAGTATTGCTTCCGCCTCGAGTTCTGCGGGACCGTCAGGTGTATCGGCATAGACGACTGCGCAGCCGTCAAAATCCTCAACCTTTTTGATTTTGGTGTTTTTCATGATCTTAATGCCGCGTGACAGGAGATCGTCGTAGACCGCATCAGATATTTCCTTATCTTCGCGCGGGATGAAGGCATCTCCGTCCTGGATGATCGTTACTTCAGAGCCGAAGTTATTATAGTATGAAGAAAACTCCAGGCCGATATATCCGCCGCCTATGATCAGAAGACGCTGCGGCAGTTTTTCCAGTTCCATCATGGTTTCGCTGATGAAGGAATATCTGCTGTCGGCTAGTCCTTCGACAGGCGGTACGAATGAAGAGGAGCCCGTGTTGATGATGATTTTGTCTCCTTCAAGTTCTGATGTGCCGTCAGAGCCGGTGACTTTTACGCTGTGCGGACCTGTGAATTCCGCAGTGCCGTCGATAATGTCAACGCCGGCAGCGGCCGCCTTGTCATAGTTCGCTTTTCTGAGTTTCGCTGTGAGAGCACGTTTATCTTCTATGGCTTTGGTGTATCTCGTTGATTTTTCCGCAAAATCTCCGCCTATCATTGCCGAATGTCTGGCGCTGTTTTCGAGTGATTTGGAAGGGATGCATGCTACATTGATGCAGGTGCCGCCATATCTTTCCTTTGAACGTTCGATGAGAGCAACTTTCTCACCGCCTGAGGCAAGTGAGCCGGCCAGTGTTTTTCCGCCTTTGCCGAAGCCGATTATTACTGTATCATATTTTTTCATTTTTCTTCCTCCGTTCCGGGATCGCCGGGAATACAGGACAATGTCTGATAGAGGATATTACCCGTATTGCGTTGCATCAATCACCTGATATTTCGGCATCTGCTGCCGGATACTTGAAAACGGCCGCGGGGACGCATAGAATAAAACAAACGGAGGAAAATAATATGACTGTTTCAGAAATAATATTGAAAATGATAGATTATTCCGCAGGTAATGTGCATGACATCAGCCATTTCCTGAAGGTGCACGCTTATGCAAAAGTGATCGGCGAGTGCGAGGGACTTAGTTCGGATTCGCTGGAGATACTGGAAATCGCAGCAGTGGTGCATGATATTGCCTGTCCGCTCTGTCGTGAAAAGTACGGATACACAAACGGCAAGTACCAGGAGAGGGAAGGCGAGGCGCTGGCAGAGGAGTTTCTGCGGGAAGCCGGCCTTTCCGAAAAGGTCATCAGCCGGGTTGTGTATCTGGTGGGGCATCATCATACATTTACCGATGTCGACGGGCTGGATCACCGGATACTTCTTGAAGCCGATTATCTGGTGAATGCTGACGAGAGCGGATATTCGCAGGCCAATATCCGCCATACCCTTGAGTACGTCTACAGGACGCGCACAGGCACTGCGCTGCTGAAATCTGTATACGGGATAGAATAAGGACAGAGCCGTCGCGGATCTCTATTTGAATTCGTGATTTCTGAAAGCTTCGATCATGTCCCATGTCAGGCTCGATCTGCCGTCGGGTCCCTGGGGGATCGCGTCGCGCGTGAACCATACAGCTTTCGAAAGCTCATCTTCTTCGAGCGTTACTTCACTGCCGCCTTTGACGTCCGCGAAAAAGCCGGACAGCAGCGAGTAGGAATACGGCCACGGCTGGCTTTTGTAGTAATGTATATTCGTGACGGACAGGCCGACTTCTTCCATTACTTCCCGCCTGACTGTATCTTCGAGAGCTTCTCCTATTTCAGCAAAGCCCGCGATAAGGGCATAGTTTTTATAAGGACTGTGCTCGGGATTATACTGAGTCAGCAGTATCCTGTCGCCGTTGGTAACAGCCGTTATCACTACCGGCGAGATCGTCGGGTAAATGGTGTTGCCGCATTTTTCGCAGACGAGAGCTCTTTCTATATCGGACTGTCCGAATTCCGCACCGCATTTTCCGCAGAATCTGTTGAATCTGTACCAGTGCGCAAGATGCGAAGCTGTCGCGGCTGCGAATGTGAGCCAGCCCGGCTGGCGGCCGCGTATCTCCATGAATCCGTGATAGGTGTAGCCGGATTTTTCTTCCGCATCCTGATCGAGCAGAAACATCGCAATATCGTCTATCGTGAACAGGTAGATCAGACGGTCGAAATCTATATTCCACATGTCGGCTGCGTCGCCGAACTGCGGCAGTTCGATCCTGCCGCCGGCATCTTTGAACATGACGCGCTGCCCGCTGCAGATGAAGAGAATATCTTCCGGCTGAGGCGGACGCGGTGTGAAGTGGTTGTCGTAAATGTGCTTTCCTATATCTTGAAACATTGTTTTCCCCTTTCGATAGAGAGATTATAGCATATTGGAGTATGAAAAATTGCTTAAAAGGGACAGAAAAAGGTATATTTTATCAGGGAGGAAGTAATGTTCAGGATAATAATACTTATTCTTCTGACCGCGGAATTCTGTTTCGGCTGCTTCACGTCGCATCTCGCGAAGAGCCGCATCGGGCTGCCCCTGCCGGAGAATGTAAAAGATATATATGACAGCGATACTTATTCACGCTGGCTTGAGTATTCACAGAAACGGAGGACGCTTTCATCGGCGCACAGCGCGCTTGTATTTGCGGTGCTTTTGATCTGTTTTGCATTTAATGTGTTTGCGCGGCTTTCGTCTGTTCTCCCGGGCGGCAGGTATCTGAATCAGATACTGATGCTCGCAGTCGTCATCATCGTTTCGGATCTGATCGATATCCCGTTTTCCTATGCGGCTAATATGAAAATCGAGGAGGAGTACGGCTTTAACAGAATGAGCGGCAAGACATTTGCCGGCGACAAGATCAAGAGTCTCATCATGTCGCTGCTGCTTTCGTCGGGAGCTGCGGCTGCCTTTATATTTATTATCGGCAATTCGGCAGGCAGTACAGTGATATGGGTTTATGTCCTTATCGCTGCGGTAATTATTCTGCTGGCGGTATTCGGAAAACATCTCCGCAAGCTGTTCAATAAATTCGCGCCGCTTCCGGAAGGGGAGCTGCGCGATAAGATAGACGGCATTTTCCGCGAAAGCGGATATACTGTAAAGAATATATTTGTAATGGATGCTTCGCGCAGGACTTCAAAAGTCAACGCATACTGTTCAGGCCTCGGACGATCGAAAGAAATAGTGCTTTTCGATAATCTGGTGAACAATTACAGCACTGACGAGATCGCCGCCGTCTTTCTGCATGAACTCGCGCATTACCGCAGCCGTGATACGCTTCGCTTCACGGTGATACAGATGTTCGCGTACATACCGATATTACTGCTTCTGCTGTGGCTGGTCTCAGCGCCGTCTCTGCTGGGATCGCTCGGATTCGGCAGTATTAATGCGGCAATGATAATGATCCTGCTCTCCGCGGTCCTCGCCGAGCCGCTTCTGGTCCTTGTCAATATTCCGCTGTGCGCGTATTCGCGAAAATGCGAATATCGTGCGGATATGGCAGCGGTGTCGGCGGGGTTTGGAAAAGCAATGAAGGATGTGCTCAGGAAGCTTTCAAAAGATAATTTCAGCGACCTGAATCCGCATCCGCTGCTGGTCAAGCTTGCTTATACGCATCCGCCTGTCAGCCTGCGAATAGCCGCGATCGATGATGCTGAGCGGCCAGCGACCGTCTGAGCGACGTGTTGTGTCTTGTGCGTTCGGTATTATCGTTTTTCTGCGAGAAGTGTTTCAGCCGGTAAGACGGACTTTGCTTCACATGGTCTGCGGCCACTTCGGAAATAAAAGATCCGAAGTAGGAGGTCATGCACAGGCCGAGTCTTCTGGCGCCGTATTCAGCTCCGAATATGCTGCCGATCTTCAGTGCGGAAGGAATCGTGTAGAATGCTTTGACTGCATGATAAAATTCTTCCTGCAGTTCCCACGGCGACATGTTTTTAGGCTGGAATGTTACGTTCATCATATCGAAACGGCTCCAGTCGTCAGTAATGATCCTGTCCTGTTTGACGAATTCGTCGTATACGGGCGTTTTCGGGTAAGGCGTAAGGATCGCCGGCTGCAGCTGATAGGCATCGATGGATTTTGCAAAATCAACGGAGCGGCGGATGTCTTCTTTATCATCGTCATCGAGCCCCAGCACGATGCTGGCAATGAGACGGATACCGTGTTTTTTGCAGGCGGCGCCGGCCCGTCTGATATCATCGATGCTCTGATGTTTTTCAATCGAGTCCAGTGCTTTCTGGTTCAGCGATTCTATGCCGAGAAGAACTCTGGTGAGGTGCGCGCGCTGAAGCAGATCGAGCAGTTCTTCATCTTCCGCCATATCTGTGCGTCCGAAAAAGAACGTCTCTTTGAACTGCAGGTGCTCATCAATCATTCTCTTGCAGATTTCTTTTGCGCGCTCTTTGTCGGCGGTGAAATTGTCGTCCTCGAAATTCATGTATTTGAATCCCATCTGTTTATACATCCTGATTTCTTCCAGTACGCTGTCTACGCTCCTTTGACGATAAGGTGCAAACATTCTGGACGTCGTGCAGAAAGTGCATTTGAATGGACACCCGCGGGTGGTCATTATGTTGGCGCTTTCGCACGGCGTCCTGAGAATGGAATAATCCGGGAATGGTACGCTGTCCAGATTTACAACAGGGATACCCTGGACGATCTTATTGGTTATTCTGCCGTCGATAACGTCGGCAATTACTTTTTCGCCTTCTCCTGTGATGACCTGATCAGCGTGTGCGAGCGCTTCTTCAGGGCAGGCTGTCGCATGCATGCCGCCGATGATGACACGGGCATGACTCTTCTGATGTATCATATCAGCCAGTTCGTATGCTCTCGGCGCATTGGATGTCATTGTATACATACAGAAAACATCAGTTTTGGCCAGAAGCTTTTTATAATCCACGGCTCCGTTCAGTTCTTCATATACTTCAACGCGATGCCCGTCATGGCGCAGTATCCTGCCTAAAATCAGAGGGCCGGTAATAGAATTGTACTGTCCGTAGAATCTGCCGTTGAGCCGGTAAATAGGCTGGCGGCGGATGAAGGATGCGGGAGTGATAAAGACTATATTCATTGTGTAAACATCTCCTTGACTAGTGTAATACAAGTGTTATATTAATTATAGAATCATAAATGGGCCGTTTCAATAGAAATACTTTATCAAGTTTGGCGATTTGTTAAAAGAGAGGGAAAGAAATGGAAGATCTGCGGATAAAAAAGACGAAAGAGAAGATACATAACGGTCTTATCGAACTGCTGGGCGAGGAGTCCTTCGAGCATATTACTGTGACGGACCTGTGCAAACGTTCGGGAGTGACACGGATCACTTTTTACGCGTATTACGACGACAAATATGCATTGACGGCCGAGATATTCGGCGAAATGTACGATACTGCCGCTGTAATTTTCCGGAGTCTGCAAAAGAGCGGAAATGAGGATGAGGAACCGGTCGAGAGCTGCAGCAACATGCTGTCAGCCGTGTTTGAAATGCAGGAGCAGTACGGCGACTTTCTGGAGAAGCTTCCGATAGAGAACAATTCTTATATGGCTTTCGCTTACTACTGGAATGTCATGCGCAGGGCGGAAGAGCAGGCATCCGAATACATCAAAATGCTCCGTCCGAAATACGATCCGGGAATGATAACAAATATGATCTGCTCCGGTGTGTGGGGTTTCGTCCGCACAGGCATATCTGAAGGCCGTGAGACCAAAAAGATAATCGACGAATCGAAAAGTTTACTGCGCAGCATGCTGAAGAATAAAGATATCTTCGAGTAGGGATGTTCTGTCCAGCTGAACTAATGATCCGTATGGCGCATTACGGCGCCTTGAAATTAAATACAGGTTTTATACGTTCGGTGATCTCAGCCGTCGGGCCGATATATTCGATGATTTCATTGATGCTTTTGTATGCCATTGGTGCTTCATCAAGGGTGTTCCGGGAAATGCAGGTCGAGAAAACATCTTTCATCGAAGAGGCATATTCGTCCATGGACAACTGTTCAAAGGCTGCTCGCCGGCTCATTAGTCTGCCTGCGCCGTGGGGAGCGGAGTAATTCCAGTCCGGATTTCCTTTTCCCATGCAGATCAGGCTCCCGTCGCGCATGTTGATAGGGATGAGAAGCTTTTGCCCCTTAAGGGCTGACACGGCGCCTTTCCGCAGTATCATAGTGTCTATGTCAATGTAGTTATGGATAGTAGAAAACGATTCGAGCGCGGTGAGTCCCATGCCGCTGATAATTATATCGATCATGGCTTTTCGGTTCATCAGGGCATAGTTTTGGATAAAGGCCATATCGTTTATATATTCATTAAACATTTTGCCTTCCACATATGCCAGATCTTTAGGGATCTGGTCTTCAGAGCCGCATGAAGCGGATGTTTCGCAGAGCTTTTCATAACCTGCGTTCTGATAGTACAGCGCCGCCTGATTTCCCAGATGTCTGCTCCCGGAGTGTACGATGATATAGAGCGTTCCGTCTGCAGCGGCATCGACTTCAATAAAATGATTGCCGCCTCCAAGTGTGCCGATACTTAAAGAAGCCCTTTCAAGATCTACGTGATCTGCGCAGAACAGTTGGGCAAAATCGATCTCGGAGACAAAACTGTGCGGAGTCCTGCGGATGCGCCGGCCGCCTGGTATTTCACGGCGGATAAGTTTGTCGAGCAGGCGAAAATCGATGAGGCGTTCTTTTATGCGTACGGTCTCCATCCCGCAGCCGATGTCAACTCCGACCATTGCCGGAACGACCTTGTCTGATACAGTCATAGTGGTTCCAATAGTGCATCCCATGCCGGCATGTACATCCGGCATGATGCGTATTTTACAGCCGGCAAATTCTCTGCGGTCGCATACATTTTGTATCTGACTGCGCGCTTTGCTTTCAAGACTGCTGCAATAGCAGTCGGCTGTATTATATTTTCCTGCAACAGTTATCATTTCCCGAATGTTACCTCCTGTGAAGACTGTTTATGCACATATTCCGGCGTACCGCTCACCTGCCAAAACCGACAGCATGAATTCGTACGGATTCAGTGACCCTGTCTGCATCATGGAAAAGATTCGCGCGGCTGGACCGGAAACAAGGATTGCTCCCTGGTCGTTTTTCGTTACCGGCTGATGCGCATGACGGCTGCTGACTGACCAGAATACTATCTGCGGAAGGCTGTATCCGTGCTCACTGAATATCCGTTTCGCATATTCGAAATTGGTTATCTCCGCATCGTCGGTGCAGTAATCAAATTCCATATCGGAAATGATGTAAACTTTTGCCGGCAGTTCGCATGGAGGAATATTATGCTTCACGGCGGTATCCAGGATAAGTTCGAAAACCCTCTGTATGTTTGTGTTCGCCACTTCATTATACGCCATGCAGTATTCTATTTTCGCAGTAATATCATTTCCCTTGATTTCGACCAGCTGCGGGTTTCTCGAAAAGGTAATGAAGTGATTCCTGAATGAGCCGGTATTTCTTTCTGCAAAGTAAACTCCGAGCGACATGGCGACCGCTGCAGGGAGAGGTTCTCCACCGCAGTACATCGACCCCGACCCGTCTACGACTGCGATCGAATTTTCACCGTCAGTGAAATCATCGAGTGCATTCCACGTTACATCCATTATATGACGTTCGTCTTCCGACAGGTCTTTGCTGAAAACCGGCGCGATAATATCATAAGGCGTCAGCGATGCGGTGTGTATAGTGCATTCTCCGGCTGCCGCTTTGCTGAGGAATTCGGAATATCTGTCACAGTCATTGCGCAGAAATGCCTTGCGGTATTTGTACAGCGCTTTCGAGGGCTGTTTGGAGTAATCGAAAGAGTAATCGCGTGTACGCAGATTATTTTCGATGATTTTTATATGGCTGCGCAGGCTGGACAGAGTTTTTCGGTATTCCGCACTGGTCATATGCAGATGTCTGGCGAGATAGGAGGCTGTTTTGACCGTTGCACAGCTCGATGCATTGACAGAAGGCAGCCATTTGGCCAGCAGAGAAATTTCTTTTCCGCCGGCTGCTGCGCGGATGTCTTCATCCAGCTGTCTGCTGATGAGGGAGACTGCGGCGTTTTCGCACGGAGTGCCGAGCAGGCAGATAAGGTCGTCGAACCTGCCGTATTCCGCGATCAGCCCGACGTTTTTATTTACCGAAGCAGGGCAGGAATGTGCCAGCCATCTGAGAATGACACGGAAAACGCGGCGTTCGCCGAGACCTTCCCTTATATCCCGCGCGAAGAAAAGGACCCTCATGGCCATATCCGGATTTTCGGCATACGCTTTGATGAAAGCCGAAATTACAGCTTCATCATCGGCAGAGCGCAGGGCGCCGATATGTGAGAAAAGGTCAAGGCAGGACGAATATGTCGTTCTATATGTTGCGGCGCCGTTTTCTGTGTGCGTTATATTCGATTCTTCTTTTAAATAATTCAGCATTCCTTTTCTCCTTCTGATGCAGTAATAACAAGGCACGTGACAAAGACGATGTCACGGCGCGAGGCCGCGTCGATTCGTTGATCACTAGCTGCTGTTAGTGCCTTTCAACAAGATGCCGTTACAAATTGATCCGGGACTTTCACCCGGTCGTACTCACTTTCAAGGTGAGTGTCCGCTGACGGGACCAATCGATCTTGTTGATCAGATTGCTGTTGGCATCTTTCATACTGCATATATTAAGGCAGAACAGAAAAAATATCATGGAAAAAAAGTTGCGACATCTGTCAGCAGCAAAAATTTTCCTGAAGGTTAAGACGCTCTTTTATCAGGTCTATGAATGGCTGCGGCGAAAGAACTTTGATCATCGGACCGAACGAAAGGACGCGTATAAGGATCTCTGTTTCGTCACCGCGGTCATAAGTGAGAGTAACTTTATATTTGCTGTCGCTTATTTTGACAGTTTCTTTTTCCAGATCTGAAAAATGCAGCATGGCGCGTGCAAGAGCATTGCGCTCATCGGTAAGCTCGGCGATGATAGTGCATTTTTCTGCCTGCGGAATATCGAAGGAATCTGCATCGAAAGAGTCGAGAAGTTCGCATGAATCTATGCGCGCAAGATTGATTATCTGCACATGCGGCATGTGTGCTGTAATAAGGCGGAATTTGTCATCTTTGGCGGAGTACTCCAGTTTATAGGGGATGCAGATCCATGAGTGTCCCTGTTTGTTATGGCCCTTGAATCTGATCATCAGCTTCCGGTGATCATGCAACGCTTTGAGGATTGTACGAAATATGTCAATGTACTCCGGGGAGCCGTACGGATCACCGTCCGTATACGCATCAAAATAGACGACCCGGTCGCTTGGGAGCAGCGGCTCGATATCTTCCAGTCCTGCACAGGACGGTGCAAACAAGCTGATCCTCGGATCGGTGAGCAGAGATTTAAGCCATCTTTTCTGCAGTAATGTAAGCGGTCGTGAAGGGGAGTGACGGATCGGCGTCTGCATATTTTTATCGATCAGCGGCCACGTGCCGTTTTTTAAGGCATCGGGAATAGTAAGGATGCTCTCTGAAAAGGCTCTGGCTGATACGATTTCATCCAGACGTTTTTCATTGAGAGTTCCGTTCAGAGCCTCATCAATTATTTCCGCAACGACCTTATAGTATGTGCCGTATATTTCATTAAATATCATTCTGCACCTCTTTATAAATTTCCTGCATGGCTTCGAGATCGTCATAAAATGTGGCAGTAATGTTCTTATTTGAACACGAGAGTCCGGCAATGCGTCCTGTGAATGTGCGTATCCAGGGAAGCATTTCGGATGCGTCGAATACGTCGATTTCGTATTTCCATATATCATCGGAAACTTTTGTGACTCTGCCGCCGCGTTTTTCACGCAGCAGCCGGTCAATGATATATGATTCATTTTCGTCGATTTTCAATGTCATCTCGAGATGTTCAAGTTCGCTGTTTTCGAACCTGCCGTTCGATGTCCCCCAGATATGACTGCTGAATTCTTCTAATTCAGCGAGGTGTTTTTCCACGTCGGAAGCCCGGCCGCCTGTCGTGACAGCCGTTATCAGATCCAGTCTGAAAAACAACGGCCTTTTGAATCGGAGATCATATGAGCAAAGATACTGACGTCCCGTCTGAGTGCTGATGTAAAATTTTAACGGCACGACATTGTGCGTGTTCACATGGTTGCTGTTCTGTCCGCGTACTTTGATTTCCGCTATGCGTTCGTGCATTACTGCATCGGCCAGAACACATAGTATTTCACTGTCGAGCGCATGCAGCAGATAGGAATGTTTAAAGGAAAAATATTCCGGCACTCCGCCGGCATCGTCGATAATGAAGGAGCCGATGACACCCAGCGGATCTGTCTCCGAAAAGAAAGCGAGCGCATCTTTCCAGCTGTCGATATCGGTATCGACAGAATCCGCGCGGCGGTAATACAGTTTGTTTCCCTGTTTTTCACTTTCCAGGATGCCTTCGTTTTCATACTCTTTCAGTTTTTTGCGTATCGTCGATTCATCGATGGTGTGATCTGCTTCAAAGAAGGCCAGGTAATCGTCATTGATCGCATCAGCTATTTCCTTTAACGGCATAGCAGTCTGACCGGCGAGGATATCAAGGATGCAGAAATGCAGCGTAATATCATTGTTCGTGAAGCAGGCGGCTTTGAATGCCTTATAAAGCGGGTTATGAGGTATAGATCTGCAGTCGACCGAAATGAAAACGATTTTGCCGTTTTCCGTGCGCTGAAAATCCATGTATTCTCCCATAAAGCTTTCTATCCTGCGCCTCTCATTGTCATAGCTGCGGGCACTTTTCGCATCATAATCACAGCGGCTCTTGAAGCCGTATACATAGAATTCGCGCATGTAATCTCTGATGCGTCCGAAATTTTTGATGAGCTCATTGTAAGCCATAATTTCCTCCTGTCTTTTATTATAGCCTATCGGCCTGCCGAATGAGAGATATGTTTTTCGCATACCTGAAAACAGTTCATTTGTGTCGTTCGGGGATGCAGACATGCTGTTAAGGCGTTTTTGAAAAAAATAATGGCTCGAATGAATATAATGCAGGTGTCAATAATGAGGTGTTGTAATCATTTCGATGATAGAAAGGATCAGGTAAAATTTATGAGGAAGAGAAATTATTCTTCGATTGCAAGGGTATTGGCGGTCATTCTTTGTGTAACCACTATACTGACATTTTCTTTTTACGGGAGCGATGCCAAGGCTGTTACTTTGGGAAGGCCTGTATTAGTAAGCGCCCAGAAGATTCTGGCGGATGATGCGGGGAAGACCGTTCCAATGACAGATGGCGAGTTTACGTTTAAGCTTTCGTTTGACAGATGCATTACTGGCAGTCAGGGAAACTGGAAATCTTTTTATGATGCCAGGAATGATAGTGCAGGCAACATAAAATTTTATCTTGGATACAGAGCAGACATACCATATAACGAAATAGCGGTGTACAAAATGGAAGAAGTCGCGGGCGGCGAGACTTCAAGGATAGAATACAGCAGCCAGGTATATTATGTGGCAATAGGTTATGATGATAATGGTGTGGCGATACAATATTATAATAAAATCAATGAAAACGGGCCGTATGATCAGGTCGACGCAAGTGAAGTAAAATTTACTAATACAGTCAAAACGCAGCCTGTACCGGTAACCAGATATGTTGTAACATTCAACAGTGAAGGCGGAAGTGCGGTTGCTTCGCAGACAGTGGCTGCAGGATCAACAGCGGTAAAACCGGCAGATCCGACAAAGGCCGGCTATAAATTTGCAGGCTGGTACACGGCGGCAGAAGGCGGAACCGCATATGACTTCAACACTAAGGTGATGTCTAACATCACCTTGTATGCGCACTGGGATAAAGCAGCCTCGGCGGATAAACCGTTTATTATGCTCATGACTCTGGACAACGGCACGACAATGAACCTGTCCTGGCTCAGGACGGAGGGCGCGACGAAGTATATTGTTTATGGAAATCACTGCAATACAAAAACTGATACAAATACATATGAAAAGATAAAGACGATCCAGAGCGGATCAACAACAAAGTATCAAATCAAAAACAGGGTCAAAGGCGATGTATACAAATATCGCGTTGTTGCATATAAGGGCTCACAAAAGCTCTGCACGAGCAATACGACTCATACGGCGGCATGCGGATCGCATCAGGGATATTACAACACAACAAAAATGACAGTCAACAAAACTGCTGTCACGCTGGCAGCCGGCAGCACAGCAGCAGTACAGGGAAAAGTGACGGCAGGCGGCGGGCACAAGCTTCTTTACAAGACGCATTGTGCAAAGGTCAGATACAAGAGCAGAAATACAAGTATTGCCAAAGTCAATTCCAATGGCGTTATTACAGGAATCGCGGCAGGAACGACGAATGTTTATGTTTTCTCGCCGAATGGAATCAGGAAGGCTGTAAAAGTAACGGTTAAGTAATTTATCTTTCATGTTTTGACTGCACGCCAGGAAATATCATTTCCTGGCGTGTGGTTTTTTGTCGGGGAGATAGACGGCTGCCGGAATCAAACCTCAGCTGCCGGGATCAAACCTCAGCTGCCGGGATCAAACATCGGCTGCCGGGATCCTGCCGCCGCCATCCGGAAATGCAGTCCTGCTGCGCCAATTGAAATACTTTCGGACGGCAGGCAACTGTCAGGCACTGTTTTGCTTCCTCGGACGACCCGGGAGAGACCCTTAAAAGTGGACAATCAAAAATAAGGTACCAATGCCGCGTATTTTCCTGAATTGGTACCTTCTCCAATGGCCTGCAGCGGTTAGTCACGGCTAACATGTCCGTTTTTCGCCGTTAATAGCATGTTGAGGAACTGCTCAATCGCTGCAGCCCATTGCTTACGGTACCAGGATGATCTTTTAAATGAAATTGGTACCTTATTTTGATTTCCTATTTTCTCGCATGTCGATTGCGCAGTTTCCTTCTAGTCCCGTCCCATGTTTTTGCTCTCACGTTTGCATCGCATTCCACTCGCGCTGCTCTTGGGCGATGCTAGCGAAAAACCCACCGGGCTGTTCTTAATATCGCAAAATAAAATCCACCTTGCGATATTAAATCGCAGGGTGGATTGTTTTGGCGTCGGGCATCGTTCGCGACATAGCCGGAGCTCACTCCTACGGTCAGCAAACCATAGACGCCGACCTTCGCTGTCCTATTTTGCACTGCGCTTATGCCTCACATAGTTCGCATTCGCGCGCAAAATCAGCAACGTTCGCAACATTCTGTGAGCTCACTCCTACGGTCGGCATTATGGATAAGCCTCCCTTCGCTGTCCGATTTTGCATTGCGGCTAAAGCCGCGCAAAATCAGCATCGCTCGCACATTCTGTGAGCTCACTCCTACGGTCGGCATTATGGAGAAGCCTCCCTTCGCTGTCCGATTTTGCACTGCGGCTGAAGCCGCGCAAAATCAGCACGGTCCTCTTCTCGTCCCGTCTCCTCCTGCCAAGCACTTGCAACTAAATAAAAAAGAAAGCTTACGCTTTCTTTCAGACTGTAGACAAAGTCCAAGCGAACGATGAGTTTGCCTGGGCTTTTTCTTTGCCTGCAGTCATGGATAAATCGTTGGAATTTCAGCACTTACGCTCTGCTCTGTGGTATAATATATGCAGTGAAAGGCGGTTAATATGATCACGAAAGACAGCAGCAAAGCGAACGGTAATCAGATGCAGATAGTATCTCTTGAGGACCTTGTACCTCAGGATCATCTGCTGCGAAAAGTAGATAAATATATAGATTTTGATTTCATCTATGATCTTGTCGAAGACAGGTATTCTCCCGATCAGGGGAGACCGAGCATAGATCCTGTCATGCTGATCAAGA
>JALCRY010000034.1 GCA_022652985.1 Eubacteriaceae bacterium
CGGGAAGATGTATAGTCAGGGCGATCATCAAACTGCAGGCTATTGACACTATGCAGAATGTTGTCAGTACTGCAAACCCGAAACGGCGGTATATCATAAGCCCCGCGAACGGTCCTGCGGCCGAGGCGAAAGTAATGCTCAGCATAAAATAGCCCATGCCTTCACTTCTGCGTGATGCCGGCACTGTCTTTGCCGCCAGTGTTGTTATCGCAGTGGTGCAGATGCCAAATGCAAATCCGTGTAAAAATCGGATCGCAGCAAATACCCATATATCAAAAGCAAAGAAATACATGATCTGAACAGCGAGGAACAAGATCAGACCGCTGATCATAGTTCTGCGCTCGCCTGCCTTGTTAATATGGTGTCCGGTATATATCCTCGCCAGCAGCGCCGCAATAAGAAAAATGCCTGCGGCAAGTCCCGCATGGCTAGAAGAAGCATGCAGGTCATTCATTGCAAACAATGTTATTATTACCAGCATGCTGTAAAATACCAGATATATCAGGAAACTGGTCACTGATATCGATAAAAATTTTCTCGTCCAGAGTTTATCCCGCATTTTCAGATGCTCACCTCACGTGTTGCTTATTTCTTCAAAGTGTATTATAGTGTCAATGTTGTTGATATTCAATGGTCACAGCATCCGTAAATGAGAAATATGCCACAGTTATCAAAATCTGTTGCTCGGAGGGACATCCTATGAATCATAAAAAATTACCTGACCTGCGTGTTCAGAAAACCATAGAAGCTATTCAGGAAACATTCAGGAACATGATATGTGAAATGCCGCCCGATAAGATCACCGTCAAAGAACTGTCGGAACGTGCCAGAATAAACAGAAAGACATTTTATCTTCATTACACATCTATAGAAGATCTCTATAATGAAATGCTGCAGATAGTTGCCGGCGGATATTATGAGGAGATTGCAAAGCTTGAAGTCCCTGCCAACATTGCTGACTTAACAAATACTTTCTTCAGATATTTTTCATCTCAGGGCAAATACGTCGAGCAGCTTCTCTGCAGCCCCGAATATCAGATATACTGCAGCCAGCTGTTCAGAGCAACATTAAAGCACAACCGGGAACGATTCAATCCTTACGCCAATTTTTCCGAAATCGAACAGACGATAATCAATACTTTTCTCGTCAACAATACTTTAGATATTTACAGAGAATGGGTCACATCCGGGAAAGGAATGGCGATCGATGATATCATAAACCTGACCGGCAAACTGTTATATTCAGGTATTCACTCTTTGGAAACACAGTCCGATACCTGTATATGACTATAATAAATGCGGCGCGGTTCGAACGCAGCGATTCTCTGCCAGTCGTCCTGCAGCAGATCGTTGTCAGGATATCCGTCAATGTATTCCCGCGGCGCCAGGTCGCCGGCAAAACAGCAGCCGTCATCCAGCATCAGTACAATGCCGTCTTTACTGTGACTGTACACAGGAACGATTTCTCCCTCGATTCCGAGACCGGCAAGCAAATGTCTGCTTTCATCACAGGGAAATATTATTGCTTCATCTTCGTTAATAGGATGATATTTTAAGCCCGGCTGCCGGGAAAAGATTTCGTCGGCAAAATGCACAAATTCCTTCTGATGTTCAGCCAGCAGTAATTTAGTTCCGGACCGCATCAGTTCGCTGACAAGTCCTATATGGTCGGGATGATAATGTGTCGCCAGAACATAATGGATATCGCTTACATATACACTATTTTTTTTGATTTCTTTATAAAAGGCAGGCAGGCTGCCGGCCATATCGGTATCGAGCAGTAAACCGGCGTCACGGAAAAACCAGGTATTCGTATTGCCGTATTTCAATTCTACAAACATTTTATTATTCCTCAAACAGTGCTCTGACTATATCTGCAAAAACCCTGACCGCTGTTTCCGGACGGCTGTCATTATGCTGCAGTGTCACACAGAACAGGCATGAATAAATGCAGTCCAGTTTCAAATCATTTTCATTCGTACATTCCAGCTCATTGCCTGCATACATCCGATTTCTGAATTCACTGCTCATCATCAGCGGCAGCTGGCTGTTGAATGCGGTCGGCCCTATCTCCGGGAACTTTTCTTTTATCTTCATCTCAGAAAAGACTTCTGAAAAGTGTATCAGAAATTTCTCCGGTTCCTTTATCACCAGGCTGAAGTCAACTTTTTCCAGGCCTTTGCCCGTCTGCTCCAGAATAACCTCTTTATACAATACCGGGATGTCCTGATAATGCAGGTAAAATGTACCTTTATTGATCATTGCCGCTTTTGCCAGTTCGGTAACAGTGATTTTTTCCACCGGTTTTTTCCTGATCAGTTCCATAAACGCATTCTTTATATTCATTTTCGTGCGCACAACACGCAGATCACTGTCATTCTTGGCCATGAGAATTCCCTCCGCACTGATAGTTTTACTGGACGATTTTAAAAAAGTGTCGCTTAAACGACGTATTAAAATAACCGCTTATTGTTTATTAGACTACCGTCTATTATAATCAGGGCATAAAGAAAAGTCAAACACGAACATACTTAAACTCAATGAAAGATAATTATAAATTGTGGAGGCAAATATCATGACAAATTATCTGCGCCATAACTGGTACCATATCGGAGGCATACTTTTTGCCGCATTATCCTTTTTCTATATTTTCGGCGGGGATTCTCTGAGCAGCATCCAGACCATCCTCCTGGCCAGCTTCATGGCTATGCTGATCCATCAGTGCGAGGAATATTCATGGCCCGGCGGTTTCCCGTCCATGTCCAACATCGTTATGTGCAGAGAAAAGCAGGCGCCTGACCGTTACCCGTTCAATGCGAACCAGTGCTGGATCAGCAATACTTTCCTCACTTATGCTTTCTATATCATTCCGATCTTCCTGCCGAAAATGATCTGGCTCGGCCTTGCTCAGGTAATGCTGGGAATGCTGCAGATCATCGCCCACGGCATTATGATGAATATCAGGCTGAAGAGCATTTATAACCCCGGACTGGGTGCGACAGTATTCCTTCAGTGGCCGATAGGAATATATTATATCCATTATGTGGCAGTACGTGACCTTGCCGGAGCCGGCACATACGCGATCGGGCTCATAGGCGCCATAGCCGGTGCCTGCATATTGTTCCTGATACCTATAGCGGTCATGCGCACCAGAAATACAAAATATCCGTTTTATAAGAATGAAATGTACGGATTCGCTGAGAAGAAAATCAGATCTATGCTTTCATGACTTATCTGACGTCCGCTTTATGAACTTTACTGCAGACGCGCGCATGTCTGCATACACTGCAGTGGCTCTTATCAGGCACTCCTCTGTATCTGCAGAAAAGTGCATAATGGACGATATGGAAAACCGCAAGTCCCAGAACTCCGGTCAAAAGTACGATTCCTATAATTTTACCTTTTTTCATGATGAATCTCCTTTGCTGATACTATTATATCACACGTTCATATGATCTCCGGCATTTTCATGTTATAATGCTCGTAACATCTGTCGTATAAAAGGAGATATACAAATGACATTAGGATATGAAAAAATCAGCTTCCTCAACACACCGACACCTCTTCAGAAGCTCAGCGGCATATCGGAAGATCTGGGGATCAACTTTTATCTGAAGCGTGACGATCTGACAAATTACGGCACGGGCGGCAATAAGCTCCGCAAGCTCGAGTACTTTGTCAAAGACGCCAGAGACAAGGGCTCGACCATGCTTCTGACAGTCGGCGGCGCACAGACCAACCACGGCAGGCTGACGGGCGCAGTCGCGGCTAAATACGGCATGAAGGCGGCAATAGTGGCTGTCGATCCATATCCCGGCGAAATGTCGGCGAATCTTCTGCTCGACGGCATCATGGGCTGCCCGGTATATCTCGTTAAACCCGATCCGGCAAAAACCGAAAGTGAGCAGATGAGCGAAGGCGCCGCCAAAGTCAAAGAAGAATGGGAATCCAAAGGTGAAAAAGTATACTTCATCCCTATGGGCGGTTCCAACGAACTCGGCATTCTTGGATACTATGACTGCGCTGTAGAAATGAACGAGCAGATAAACGGTCTCGGGCTGAAAAACGTCCGCATCGTTACGACAGTCGGCAGCATGGGCACATATATGGGTCTGCAGGTCGGCGTCTGGAATGAAAAGCTTCCGCTCCGCGTCACAGGCATCGGCATCAGCCCGAAACCGGGCGGACTGCAGAAATTTGCCAAAGAGTATTTCGACAGGGTGAAAGATTATTACTGCCTCGGCATAACGGCTGAGCCGGGCGACTTTGACTGCACGAGCGACTATGACTTCGGCGCCTACAACAACCCGGTCAGGGAAGTCCGCGAGGCAATCTACTATATGGGCCGCAGGGAAGCAATAATCCTCGATCCGTGCTACACCGGGAAAACATTCAACGGCATCGTGCAGATGACCAAAAGCGGCATTATCAGGCCGGGTGAAAACGTGGTCATGATCCACACCGGTGGCATCCCCGGCATATACACCAGACATCACCGAATTGAAATGGAAAAAGAGCTGATGGAATACATACACATCATTTGATGTATTCCATGGAAATAAATCAGATACCTGTGATAGGCGCTATAAACAAAAGCCAATGCAATATGGCTGCCTTTATTCCTGGCGGCAATAACTCCGACGAGTGAATCATCGGCCGCCAATTTTACTGCAGTTTCTGCGTTATTATCTATGCTTCTTCTTTTCATAGTTTGGCTCACCCATGTTTGCTGTATACCATCTCCTGTTAGTCTTCCTCTGTTTTTTAAAACCGTTCAGATCCCTCCGGGACCCACATTCTCATCTTGTCTCTGAGGTTGATCACCCGACTGCTGTCGACACGAAATGTTCCATCGCCATTTGCATGAAGCATCGGGTCAAACTCGCGTGCTTTATCAACCCAGAGCTGTTCGCACTGCAGGATCACCAGCCCGTGCTCCTCAATATAATCGATGACCCGGCACTCAAGAGATGCAATGCATTCCTCAATCAGCGGAGCTTTAACAATTTCAGCTTTCACCGGCGTCAGTCCGAACTCCCTGAATTTATCTATTTCTTCGCCGGAGACTGTGCCAATGCCTACAACTGTTTCCGCCATATCTGCCTGCGGAATGCAGACGCAGCATTCCCTTGTACCCATCAAGGTTTGGAATGTGTGATTCCATGGTCCTGTTGAAACAGCAATATGACAATGCGCCGAATAATTTATTGCCATCATCCAGCTGATCGTGCAAATATTATTCTTACGGCCTTCTCTGGTAGTAACCAATGTGACCGGTCCCGGTTCTATATAAGTAAATGCTTTATTAAGGCTGTCTTTCTCCAGCATGTATTTTCACTTCCTCTTAAATCAAATATACTTCACTATTGTTCTAAATAACTGATCTGCATTAATTGGTTTTGTAGTAATATCATTCATGCCACAGGTCAGAACCTCATGCCTGGTTTCTTCAAAGACATCTGCAGTCATAGCAATAATAGGGACATTCTTTGCATCTCTTCTATCGAGACTTCGAATAGCTGCCGCTGCCTCACATCCATTCATTACGGGCATCCGAATGTCCATTAGTACCACATCATAGTATCCTTCAGACGATGCAGCAAACATTTCTACACCTTCCTCACCATTAACAGCACTCTCTGATTTTACACCTGCATCATTAAGGACCAGCTTGGCTATTTCCAAATTCAGTATATTATCCTCGCACAATAATGCTATCCTGCCTTTCAATTTGGCAATATCACAATTTTCACCGCTATCATGTTCCGGACAATTAGTGCCAGTAATTTCAACAGGAATACTAACAGTTATCTTTGTGCCGATATTCACCTTGCTGTCAACATGTATTCGTCCTCCCAGCAGATCTACATATTTTTTCACAATAGATAATCCCAGACCTGTACCTGTTGCAGATGATACCTCTGACCGTTTTTCCTGTTCAAATGGTTCAAACATATTGACGCAAAACTCCTGACTCATCCCGATTCCATTATCCTCTACAGTTAGAATACGAACAAATCCGTCTTCATCGGAACACTTTAACTCGGTTTTAATTCGAATGGCCCCGCCCTCATTTGTGTATTTTATAGAATTTGATACGAGGTTAAGTACTATCTTTTGAACTTTGACCTTATCGGTCAACGATACCAATGTCTGATCAACTTCATAATCTGCCAGGATCGCAATATTTTTTAATTCCGCTGACGGCTCCAATGATGTTATGACCGATTTGACTAGATCACCTTCTGCAACGGGCTGGATGTCAACTGTTTCTTTGCCTCTCTCTATTCGAGAAAGCTCCAGGGTATCATTTATCAAATTAAGCATCAACTGTCCTGAAATTCTGACTTTACCCAAATATTCCTGCTTCTTTTCGCAATCAGTCTCCCTGATAGCATATTCCGTAAAACCTACTATACCATTTAGCGGAGTCCTCATATCGTGGCTCATATTTGAGAGAAAATCTGATTTTGCCTTATTTGCCCGATCTGCTGCAACCAGTGCCGCTTTTAATTTTTTTGTCTGATTTAATTCTCTGACATATGTATCCGTAATATCGGATCTCACAACAAATATATCACCGCCCGGTTCATCAAGCCATGTGTACTGAAGCCTAATACACTTGACTTCGCCTTCAGCCATATATGTATATGATACATTCCTTCTCGGATTATCGGCTAGGTCCCGCAAAATATTATCCAGAGAAGCAGTACGCATAAAAGTGTTACGTTCTTCATCGTCAGAAAATAATCCGCAAATATATTGCAGACAATTATTATAGTCAAGTATACTAGCTGTCGTTCCGTATTTTACCCAGTGTTTTTTACTGATGAATTCAAATGTACATTCACTCGGATGAATAATTCCCAGATAATCAAAATGCTCATTTATCAGGTTGTTCATGATTTGTTCATTACGCTTCCGCTCATCAATATCCAGCGAATATGCAATAGCTTCAATGTCACCGGAATTGGGATTTCTCGCCATATTAATAACGCCTTCCAGCCATTTACGCTTGCCGTCCGGACAGACAACAGTATAATCTATTATTTCTTTTTTTACGCCTCTGTTAAACTTCTCTATTAATGATGCTCTGCTGAATTTAGCATAAAATTCTTCCCTGATCCCCTGATCTTCCAATATATTAAAAAAATTATCACTGAATTCATCTGCTGTTTTTGATTGCTGCAGGAACTTCATGATATTAATATGGCCTCTCCCCATTTCTCCATTTTCACAAATATTCTTAGTCAGATTTAAATGAAATGAGCCATATGCCTCCTGGTTATATATTTTCATGAGCACTGATTTGTAATTCTCTTCCTCTTGCTTTTGTAAAGTGATATTCTGACCGCAACAATGTACTGTAAGAAGATTTCCGTTCCGATCATTTATCCTCTGCAGTGTCATTCGCTCATACTGCTGCACGGGATGCCCCGGCATTTTAAACCGATATTCAATTTCTGCGCTCATCGCACCTTCTTCAACTGCCTTGAACATATCCACAACAGCTTGTTTATCACGTTTATCTACAAAATCCAAATACGAATATGGCACATTTTCAACTCTTTCAGACATGCCAAATTTTTTGCAGATTTCCCTTGAATAGTCATTCATCAGCAATACTGCCGTATGATTTTTAATATTGTATTCCCAAACAAGCAAATTGCCCAACCTTGTTGCTGCACTGTACATTGCCTGTGTCTTAACTATTTTCAGTTCAGCATGTTTTTCTTTGTCCACATCTATGCTGGAATCATAATAATACTGTTGCCCATTTTGAAAATATCCCGGTTTCAGCCTCGCGCTGATCCAGTGCAGATGTCCATCATCACCTATGACTCTGTATGTAACGACAGCTTCATGAATTGTTTTTTTCTCCAGGAGTTCAAGCTGACTCATTATAATCTCACGATCAGATTCATATATACTATCCATAGCGTTCATATCCATGATTCTTCTGCCATTTACTTTTGCAATATGCCGAATTTCATAATATCCGTCATTGGCATAATCAATATACATTACGCCGTCACGGTAATGCATGATTGCTATACCGCCCGGAATGCTATTGATCAGTTTAAGATATTCAGATGCATTTTTTGCCTGTGCTTCAAGCTCTATCTCTTTTGTAACATTCCTGCCCATACCACAAAGCCCAACTATCTCACCTTTATCATTTCTTATCGGAAATTTCCAGGTCTGCGTCCATCTGCTATTGCCGGCAAGCGACGGGATTCTTTCAACTGTCCCCTTTATTTCTCTGCCTTTTTTTATTACTTCCAGATCATCTTGGCGATACTTATCTGCGAGTTCCCTGTCAAAAAGTTCGTAATCATTTTTGCCAATCAATTCATCTGTCGATGAACATCCGATCATTTTGCAAAACGCATATGAAGCCGCCTGGCATGTAAGCGTTTTGTCTTTAAAAAAAATATAATCATCAGTATTTGTCAAAAGAACTTTTAATCCCTTATTAAGCAAATCTGCATTGATTTCATGATTCATATTCCTGATCCTCCGCCATTTCATCATGCTCAACCATTATTCTGGCTTCGTCACATAAAATTCTGCATATGCGATTGAAGTCATTACTTTCCTCTTTTGTTAACTTAGTTTCAAGAACAGTTTCCCATTCTTTCTGAATCCTAAGCACTTCTGCGAATTTGTTCATTCCATATTCAGACAGTGATACTTTCTTCTCACGCCTGTCGTCAGGATTTATTGTTCGACAAATGTATCCTTTTTCTTCAAGATTCTTCAATGCCTTTCCTATTGTTGTTTTATGGCTGTCAAATGCCATGACTATTGAATTCTGACTGGTTCCGGAGTAATACAGTACATACACGCATATAGCAAATTCTGTCGCATTCAATTCACCGCTGTATTTGTAATGCTTTGTCTCATATTCACGCCAATATTTTATAATCCAAAATATTATTTTTAGATCCATAGAAAAGCCTCTTTTCATTTCGCAGGAAATAGTATACTTTTTCTACTAATATCATAGACTATACTTCACAGCATGACAACCCCGGCACATCAAATAAGCCGAACATATCAGTTCGGCTTAAAAAAACAATCACTGTATAGTTTTAATTCATGGCATTTTTCCAATACGCATAAACATGAAATGATAATCCCGCTATTAAGAACACTCCGCTGGCGCTTACGCTAATCATGGCCAGAATAAAAGTCATTAAATATATCAGACTGCTCACTAATGGATATATTCGCATCTTTTTTATGCTCACAGCATCATCAGTCTTTGCAAGAAAATCACTGTTTTTACTTAAAAAGCTGTAAATAATCAAATACGACATCGATATCCCGAATGCAAGAAGAGAATACAGTGCTATTGAAAACATCATGTCATTTCTGTTGAACGTAGCCATACTTTCCGACAGCAGTACCATGGAATAGCTTAACAGCGTAGTAAGAAATATTGAAAACAGGTTCAGAATATTCAACTTTGCATTAGTCTTTTTCACAAAACCAAATATATCGTGATGAAAGAGCCACAATATTCCTATGTATGCATAAGTCATAAGATATGCCGCAAATATCGGCCACTGCTTAAATACCGCCTGACAGAGACTCCCGTTTGCATAATTGGGCAATTTAAATTCGAGGACCAGTATTGTTATCAGTATAGCAAATATCCCATCACTGAATGCCTGTATTCGTTGTGTCTTCATTATCTACCAGCCTCCGGCAAATCAAAAATCAAAATTGTCAGGATCGGGGCCTACTCTCAGCCCCATATCAAGTGATTGAATACGCTGCATATCGTGATTCGACAGTTGAAAATCAAATACATCAAGATTTGCTTCAATTCTCTCCTTATGAGATGATTTGGGTATCACTATCACATTTCTCTGTATATCCCAGCGCAGTACAATATGAGCCGGCGTCTTTCCGTATTTTTCTCCGAGTTCGATAAGTACCGGGTGTTCAAGCAGCGGCACTCTTGGACCTCCCAACGGGCTCCAGGCACCTGTGGCAATATCATATTTCCGGCACCAGCTTATGAGCTCCTGATTTGTCATCAGTGGATGAGACTCCACCTGATTCAGCGCTGGTATTACATGACCGTAATTCATCAGATCTTTTAGATGATGTATCTGGAAATTGCTGACGCCTATCGCGCGAACCTTCTCCTCAAAGTAAAGGTCTTCAAGCGCTTCCCATGCTTGTCTGGTCCCTTCAGCCGGCCAGTGAAGAAGATACATATCCAGATAATCCGTACCCAGATACTCCAGCGTCCGCTCAAAAGCCTCTCTGACTCGGCCATTTCTGATATCATCATTCCAAACCTTACCTGTAATGAATATTTCACTGCGAGGGACACTGCTCGCGGCAATACCAATCCCTACTTCAGCTTCATTCCCATAAACTGCAGCTGTATCTATATGTCTGTAACCGGCATCCAGCGCCCATTTCACCGCATTGACTGTGCCACTGCCTTCACCTGTCAGAAAAACTCCTAATCCGACTTGCGGCACTTCAACTCCGTTATTCAGAATAATATTATTCATATCTTTCTCTCATTTCTATCTTATGATCGCTGCCCCTTCATACCCCTTTTCAGGTCTTGAATTCAGAACCCTTCCAGGTATAGAAGCAATTCCCTTTTCCAGCTTATCCACAAGATCCGCTTTATCTTTAGGCAAAGTCCCCGCAAGCGGGATAACATTGGATGTGTGCAGCCCAAAAAATGCCGTTCCGTTCAGGTCCAGTCTCCTGAGAAATTCCAGTTCCTCTCTCAGGTTGTCACCAAGAGTATTTTCGACAAAAGCGCCTGTTTCCATCTCATCATAAAGTGTACTGCCTTTATCGACATGCAGAGTAGCTACAAAAATCAAATAAGGTCTTGCCTCATTGACCAATTTAGCGCTTGCAATAGCATTGCTCAGAGACTTTTCCGAACCTGCCGCACCTAGAATAATGTTCAGGCTGAAATCGATACCGGCATCGTTAAGCCTCTTTAATTGAGTCCTTGCCTCTTCCAGGTCAAAACCCTTGTTGAGATGTGTTAAAGCCTCATCCAGTCCGGACTCCACGCCGATATTCAGTTCATTGATTTTTAGTTCTCGCAGTTCTCTGAGCTCTTCATCAGTCTTACCTATAATGTTTTTGATTGAAGCATACATTGCTATAGTTTCAACATCCGGAAAAACCTCATTTATCTTCTCAGCGATTGCCTTTAGCCTTGATGCGCTCAATGCGAAAGGATCAGCATTCTCCAGGAAGATCCTGCGGACTGATCCATACATTTTCTTAGCGCATAATAAGTCCTTCTCTATTTCTTCCATAGGCGACACCCGGAATGGCACGTTTTTATACATTGTACAGAAAGTACATTTGTTATGACTACATCCTGACGTTACCTGCAGGAGCAGAGAATTTGCTTCAAACGGCGGTCTGAAGACCGGCCCTGTATATGTCATCATATCTATTTCCTCTTTTCATATTATATTGCGAGTGCTGTATCATAAGCATTCATTATCCCATCAAGAGCCTTTCCAACTTTGTCGGCATCTCCCACTATCGTAACTCTATATTTTTCTGACAAAGCATCCGCCAATGATTTGTTCGGCCTTGATCCTATAGCCATTACTACCATTCCTGCCGGAATATCCTTTGTCCCATCCGCAGTTTCCACAGTCACGCCTTTTTCAGTTATTTTAAGGACTTTCGTATTCGTATACATTGCAACTTTATTTCGCTCCAGAGACTCCATCAGAAATACCTTTGGAGCATCCGGCATCTCAGCCGCTATCTCCGGCAGCATCTCAACTATTGTCACCATATGATTATGTACTGCAATATGTTCGGCCGTTTCAGCCCCAACCAGTCCGCCTCCTATAACAACAGCATCCCCGGTCAAGTCTCTTTTCCCTGAGAGAATATCATTGGCTGTGCATACATTATAACCATCAGCACCTGGTATCGGCGGTACTACGGGAGTCGCACCCGCAGCATAGATTATTTCATCCGGATGTTCTAGATCTACCAACGCAGGTGTCACTTCACAGTTCAGTTCGATTCTTACTCCATTTCTGGCAAGCTCTCCCTTCTGCCATACTGTGAACGAATTGAGCATTTCCTTGCCCGGTGGAACAGCCGCCAGAAGCCACTGGCCTCCCAGTCTATCCGCCTTATCATAAATGGTTACGTCATGACCGCGTTTCGCCGCCACGATAGCTGCTTCCATTCCCGCTGGTCCGCCTCCGATGACCATTATCTTTTTCTTCTCATCCGTTTTGATTACAGTATGTGTATTTTCCTTGCCTGTTCTTGGGTTTACAAGACATGACACCGGTTCCTGTTCAGCAATTTTCCCCTGACACCCCTGCCAGCAGCCAATACATGGAAGTATCTCCTCCATCCTGCCTTCTCTTACTTTGTTAGGCAGTTCAGGATCAGCAATAGATGCCCGTCCCATGGCTATGAAGTCTGCCTTCCCTTCCTTGAGCAACGACTCTGCCACATAAGGATATACGATTTTATCCACTGTAAAGACAGGGATTTTCAGTAATTTCCTTATCTGCAGAGCATAGTCAGAAAACGGCGCAGTTTTTGCTGCTGACGGTGCAGATACTATGGCGCCGCTCTTGTAGACTCCGGCTGAAACGTGAAGTGCTGCTATACCTGCTTCCTCAAGCATCTGCGCAATAACTTTTGTATCTTCGATTGTCAGTCCTCCTTCAACCATTTCATCAGCTGATATCCGGTATATTATCGGGAAATCATCACCTGCTAATTCTTGTGATCGCGTGATAATCTCAAGCGGAAATCTCAATCTGTTCATTATGTTACCGCCATATTCATCAGTTCGTTTATTAGAAAATGGTGATACAAATTGATTAATCAGATATCCATGTGCTCCATGAAGTTCTGCGGCATCATATCCGGCGTTCTTTGCTCTGTATATTGCCTGGGCAAACTCTTCTGTCAGAACTTTTATTTCATTTATTGTCAATTCATGCGGTGTTTCCCTTTCAGTAGGATCAGGTATGGCTGATGGTGCCACAGGCTTCACTCCGGTAATGCTGCTGTCTGATTCGCGCCCGGCATGATATACCTGCACTGCGATTTTTGCGCCATATTTATGGACCCTATCCGTCAGTTCCTCATGCATTGCCATGAAAGCATCGTCCCATAACCCGGCAACATTTTTAAATCCCCCACCATGCGGATCCACTGAATTATCCTCGCAAATAATAAGTCCCCAGCCGCCTTTGGCTTTTTCCTCATAATATCTGATATATCTTTCCGTAAGTTTTCCATCCTCTGCCGCATATTCTGTCAGCATCGGCGGTACAATCAGTCTGTTTTTTACTGCCATATTTCCTATTTTCCCAGGTGAAAACATTCTCTCAAATTTCATTGTGATCCTCCTTATGTACTGTGCCATATCTGTTATATACTCTTCAGCTTTGTCATCATAATATCCTCGCTAAAAGCGCTGAACAAGTAGGCACTTTTTCGTCAGTTACGAACTTTTTTGTTAGATTTTGAGCCTTGCAATAATTTCAGCGCAAAAAAAACCGCGGAATATACCACGGTTTTATATGCCTATTTACTTTTTACATCAGCGTTCGGATAATACTCTTTTGCCCAGCTCTCTATTATCTTCAGTGCCGGCACCAGCTTTGCGCCTTTCTCTGTCAGCGAATATTCCACACGCGGCGGTGTTTCCGGAAAAACCACCTTATTTATTAATCCGTCGCTTTCCATCTCCCTGAGAGATTCATTAAGCATTTTCTGACTAATACTGCCTGTCATGCGCTGAAGCGCAAGAAAACGTTTCGGTCCTTCATCCAAATGACAAAGTATCACAGCTTTCCATTTCCCCCTGATCTGATCGAAGCCAAGATCAAGAGAACATATATATTGTTTGTTATCATATCCGCTCATTATTTTTCAGCCTTCCTGCAAAATCATATTCTTTGCTGTTAAGTCCACTCCGCCACAATCTTTAACAGACACAATTATGGATCCTATGTCTTTTGATTCATTAATTATTTCGCCAAATTATTGTTTTATTATATCATATGGTATCCAGCATAGACTGTAAATTAAAGCAGTATTCGTAATCATAGCAATAAATTCCGATGCCCCGAACTATGATCATCCTCATATATTCATTTGGGCATCCTATAGAGGAACCGCCAGATCTCCCAGCAGTTCGGACGCCTTTTCAAGCTCCTCACGAATAGATATATGCTGTGGACATGCCTCCTCGCACTGTCCGCATTTAATACAGCTCAATGAACTCTTCTTGCCAATTCCGCCCACCTGCCAGCTTCCCTGCCATTTTGCAACTTCAGGATTTCTGTAAAGTGTAAGATTGTTCAGTGCAGTAAATGTCCCCGGTATCCCGACATTTTCAGGGCAAACATTTGCACAGTAATTACAGTGCGTACACGGGATCAGCGGGATCTCCTTCAGAGCTGTGCGTGCTTTATCTATCGCATCCTGCTGTTTGGCCGAAAGACCGGCAAAGTCTTTCATGTAACTAAGATTATCTTCCATCTGCTCTACGTTGCTCATCCCCGAAAGGACTGTCAAGACGCCTTCCAGATCCGCTGCAAATCTTAATGCCCATGATGCACATGAAGAGCCCGGTTCTGCAGCTTTGAATATTTCTTTCACAGATTCCGGAGGATCAGCAAGCATTCCTCCTTTTACCGGTTCCATGATGATCACAGGTTTTCCAAAACGACATGCCGTTTCATAGCATTCTCTTGACTGCACAGAAGGATTGTCCCAATCCGCATAGTTTATCTGCAGCTGAACAAAATCCACCTCCGGATGCTGCTCAAGCAGTTTTTCCAATTCCGCAGGAGTGGAATGAAAAGAAAACCCTGCATTTAAAACAAGACCCTCTTGCTTTTTATCCTGTATAAATGTCCACATGTCAAAATCATCAAAGTAATCGGTATGATGTCCACCCAGATTATGTAAAAGATAATAATCAAAATAGCCGGCACCGGTCCGCGCAAGAGATGTATTGAATTGTTCAACCGCATCATCGCGTGTCCTGCAGTTCAGCCATGCCGCATTTTTGGTTGCCAGCTGATAACTGTCTCGAGGATACCGTTCCACAAGTGCTTTGCGTATCGCATCTTCACTTCCGGGATAAGCCCAGGCGGTATCAAAATATGTAAAGCCGGCCGCAAGAAAACGATCGACCATCTCTTTTACCTGTACGAGATCTATCTCCTCGTTATTTTTCGGCAAACGCATAAGACCAAATCCCAGTTTCTTTTTTTCATTCATAATGCACACGCTTTCTTTCCCATCTGTCCTCGAAATGATTTGCTTCTTTTTCTGCCGGATATCCCACAGCTATTACTGCAAAAGGACGCAGATTATCAGGCAGTGAAAATTGTTTCCTTACCGCAGCAATACGTTCTTCAAGCGGATGTACACCGAGCCATACCGCTCCAAGGTCCAGATCCACTGCCTCAATAAGTATATTCTCCGCTGCCGCACCGAGATCCTGCTCCCAGTTCTCCGGGAATTGCATGCGTTCAGTATTTCCAAGCAGAACAATCGCCAAAGGTGCCCTGGCTATAAGTCCGGAATACGGACTCATAGCGGAAAGTTGTTCAAGAGACTTTCTGCTGCTTACAACAATAAACTCCGACTCACGCTGATTTCCTGCAGAAGGCGCCTGCATAGCTGCCCGCAGCAGCTTTTCGATTTTTTCATCTTCTACAGGCATCCCATTATATTTTCTTACACTTCTTCTAATATCGATTGCTTCCATATTCTCAGACTCCTTACCAGCGATTCTCATGTACCATAGCCGCATCAAAACGGTCCTGGACCTCAGTTTCCTTTTCAGGCCATCCTATCGGAAGGACTGCATATGGAACGATATTTTCCGGAAGAGAAAACAGTTCTCTTATATGTTTTATGCGATCCTCCATAGGATACGCTGCATACCATACTGAACCGAGACCTTTATCCGCCGCTTCCACCAGTATGTTTTCCGTCGCCGCCGAACAGTCTATAACATTCAGCGCGCCTTTCATCACGTCTTTTTCAGTATCGCCGCAGACTACGATCGCCGCCTGTGCGCCTTTCACGCCCAGTGTGTAGTTATCCATCGGCATTTTTTCCAGTATCTCTTTGTCGGTTACGACTATGAACTGCCACGGACGGGCGTTGTTGGCCGTAGGGGCACTCATTCCTGCGTGGAGAAGGTCATGGATGTCTTCCCCCGATACCGGTCTGTCAGTGTAACTTCTTACGCTTCTGCGTTTAAATATTGCATTCATTGTATTTTTCTCCTTTGCTGACATTCTTTGCTTCTGCTATCCATTAATAGCTTCCACCACAAATGCCATATTTTCTCCGAATCTTTTTATCGTTTCCAGTCCTTCGGCATCATTAATGACGTCTCCCGGCTTCTGCCCGAAAGCAATGTTCCAGTATGTCGACCCCGGTACGATCATATCGTTGGAGAGAAAGAACATCATCATCTCCTGTATCGCTGATGTAACGCCGCCGCGCCTTGCCACGGCAATCGGGCCTCCTGCCTTCCTGGACAGGAAATTTCCCTGCTGCATGGAAGCCATAGCTATACGCTGGAGTGCCGTCATGAGCTCTGCCCTTACCGTCCCCCAGTAAACAGGTCCGCCGGCAATAAATCCCTGTGCCTCTTTGATTTTCGATATGATCTCGTCAAAGCCGTCTTCACATCCTTCCTGAAGATCCATTACATCCCTGAGATGCATTCCGGCCAGAGATACTACTTCAGCTTCTACGCCGTTTTTTTCAATAACCCCGGCGCATTCTTTCAACAGCTGTACTGTATTGCCATTTTCATTCGGACTGCCGCTTAATAATATTACTTTACTCATCTTCACGCTCCTTCACAATTTGATTCAATTTTGAACCATCAATGCTTTTATATGCCTGAGTGTTTCACTCAGGCATATTGTCAGTCAAATTATTTATTGCTCTTCAAAAATTATATACAAATTTTCGTTTCCCCACGCTTTCAACTGGGCTTTCAGGCAATTTTTTCTTAGCTCCTATTTTTCTGCCGTGTGGTACTCAGTCTCCTTACAACACTTGTTCATATATGTTTATCTCCGGTTCCTTCGTCATGTATCTGCTCATCTCAGATACGATTCTATTAAAGTATTCAGCGTTCATATGCGCATCAAGTGCTCCCTGATTCTCCCATTCTTCAATCATAGTAATGATCTCCGGATCCCTGATGTCCTTGTATACGGCATAACTGATATTGCCGGATTCTTTTCTTGTCGCCTTAACCAGTTCATCGGCCAATTTCAATATTTCTTTTTGATTTTCGGCTATTGTATAATTCTTTGCAACGACTTTAATCATTTCTTCCTCCTGTTCATTTAGTCCAAAGTTGAATTATTCACAGCATACTTCAACTTTGAACTATTGTCAATGCCTTTTGGCAAACAAATGCAGCCGTCTAGAAATCTATCTTTTCCAATCTTCCGGCGGAGATCCTGTATGATAATATTGTTCCGGCCGCGAAGACAACAGCGCCCAGGATCAGGATCATCAGCTGCGCCGCATAGGTGCCCGCAGTCCTGTTCATGTATTCCAGCCCCGGCACATGATGGATCGTTTCACCGATGCATATGACGATAAAAGATGCCGCGCAGAAAGCAATGAAGGGTCTCCCTATTTTATATGCGGTCCTGAAAAACCCGCCGAGGAAGAAAATATTGAACATTGCAAACACCAGCAGTAAGAATCCCAAATAAGCTATATTGGCATTCATCAGAGGATTCCTGATATAAACAGCCGCCTCACTTAATACAGTCATTCTGACAGCGGTCAGAACAGCGCAGACAGCAAAGCTTATCAGTTCTATGATCACAGCAAACAGAAATTTCGCCGCGGCAATATCCCTTTTTTGCACCGGCAGAAGAACAGTATATGTGATGTCATCGCACTCCCTCGCCTGCTGGTATGTATAAAAGAGCCCCAGACAGACAAAGAACGCGCCGCATAATATCGGATATCCCGGTATCATCGTCATGACTGCAAAGGCTATGAAAATATAGCTCAAAGGACTGGCCGTCAGCTTCATTTCCTTGGACAGAAGTTTCGTTATCATAGCTCCGCTCCTTTCCTCTCAATGTAAACCATGATATCATCCAGCGTCGGCACCGTCCCCATCTCAGCCGCATAGCCCCTGACAAAATCGTCCCTTTTGCCGGAAGATTCCAGTTCTCCCGCTTTGATATAAGTAATAGAATCGGCGCATTTCTCCAGGTCGCTGGTAATATGCGTCGAAAACAAAATCGCGGTTCCCTTTGCCGCCAGCTTTCTGAAAATCGCAGTCAGTTCATCTCTGGAAACCGGATCCAGTCCGCTGGTCGGTTCATCCAGTATCAAAAGTTCCGCATGATGTGACAAAGCCATGGTCAGATAAAATTTGACTTTCATTCCCTCAGACAGCTCCATGATCTTTTTGCTGCCGTCGATATCAAAGGCCTGCATGTAATGTGCACATTCATCATCATCCCAGTTGTCATAAAATGTCCGCGTCACAGCTATAATGTCCCTGACTTTTTTCCTTTTGTAATAGCTCATGCCTCCTGCCGCATAGCCGATCTGCTGCCTTACCTGATTCTCATGACCAGTGAATTCCCTGCCCATGATCTTCACAATGCCCGCATCGGGATGCGCCAGATCCAGAATAGACTTGAGCACCGTGGTCTTTCCGGCGCCGTTTCTGCCGACCAGACCCATTACTTCCCCATATTCGACGTCAAATGAAATATTTTTCAGCTGGAATAAAGGGTAGCTTTTGCCTATCCCCTGCACTTCAAGTATTTTATTCATTGCTTACTCCTTTGATGCATCGAAAGCCATTCTCTCTGCCATCAGACGTGTGCGCTCTTCAAAATCTTCAGCTTTCATCAGCGCGATCCCTTCACTCTCATCTCCGAGGACGATGAGTCTGCTGCCCGGCTTAAGTCCGAATACTTCTCTGGCTTCTTTCGGGATAACGATCTGCCCGCGTTCACTCACAGATACTACGCCGAAAATGTATTTGCCCTTTGGGGCCGGCGCTATCTTCAGGCCTTTCTTTTGTGTGTCGTGATTCCACAGACTATCTATTGTCACGCCGTAGTAATCGGCAAGAGCCGCGCATTTCTCCACGTCTGGCACGGTATCGCCCTTTTCCCACCTGGCGTAGGCCTGTCTCGATATTCCTATGACATCGGCAATATCTTCCTGGGACATTCCTTTGAGATTCCTCAGCATTATCAGATTATCCTTTAACATCTTTAACCTCCAGACACCAAGACCATTGATCACTTACTATTGTAATCAATTTTTGCCTTGCGGCAACCAATCAAACTTTACATATTTTGCGAATCAATGTTATATTTAGTTGCATCAGCACCCGGTCATAAAAAATCAGGCTGCCGTCTGACAGCCTGACCGAAATTATTTTTCTGTTGTTTTACTCTTCATTTTTATTGTGCATCCCCGCACCTGTTACTATAACAGCTGCTGCCAGCAGTATCGCAAATTCTATGCTTATCTTATTGACGAATACTAATGTGCCCGCATGGAATGTAAGTATCGTCAGGATTATTCCGGCAACAGCGATGCCAACGCTCAGGATTTTGTTAAGCATGCTGTTTTTCCTTCTCAGCAGGCTGTAAAGCGCCGACATGATCAGCAGTACCAGTGCGAGAATATTGAACAGAGCCATTGTACTGCTGCTATCCGCATTATCCGCATTCTTCTTTATTGTACCGTTATTTGTATCTCCGCCTTTTACGCCGCTGTTATCGGTTTTATCCTTCGATTTCGATACAGTACCGCGGGAATCATTATTGGTGCTTACTGCAGTAATACCGTTATCTGCATTGCCCTTTCCGCCTCTCTTATAAACGCTTCCGGAAGAGGCTTTTATTACTTCGAGCGTGCCGTTCACATAAACGATATCGTAGCACAAAGTCACATCATCGCCATTACTGCTGCGTATCACCGCCTTGCTGATAATATTATCAGAAGTGCCCGCCCGGACCTGACTGCCGCTTATCGTGACGCCGGTGATCTTGTCTCCGCCGGCCAGTGATCCTGAAGATATCTTATAACCGTCTGCTGTCAGAGCACTGCCGTTATATTTCCGGCTGCCGCTGTCCGCTGTCAAAGTGAGGCCTCTCTTTGTGATAGTCAGTTCTGCAGTAGTCTCAGCCGCATAACAGTTGTCAGTTTCCGCAGTGCTGATGCCGACTGTATAGCTGCCGGCTTTGATCTGATCATTGTTGCTGTATGTGACTGCACCGTCGCCGTTGGTCGTGGCCTCTATCCTGTGAGTCTTGCCGTCATATACAAAGCTGCCCGGCTCAGCACTTATCGTCGGCTGCATTTTATCTATCTTAACCTTGAAAGAACCTCTCCTGGCATTGTAATTCGGCCTCGTGACGTAATAGTAAATCGTGTAGTCGCCCGCGTTCTTGAACTCAGGAATGCTCTGGCCGGCCTGCAGATAATTATTTTCGTCCAGCGGCTTGGTCGAATAGTAAACCACAGTGTCTTCCGAAGGTTTGACCACCTGTCCTTTATGCTCACTCCCGTCATAGACTCCTGTGAAATCATCGACCTTGTAGTCCTCATCTGCAGCTGTGATCCGGAATGTTTTGGTTATTGTCCCGCTGAAGTCGCCGATGCCCGTGATAGTGACCGTTGCCGTTCCCACCGCCTTGTTGTTCTCGTATGACAACGTATAGTCTTTCCCTTCGACGAGCGTTTTATTTCCTCCCGCAAATCCGGTGCATGTGACTGCAGGTTTTGGCTCGCAGCCTGCCGGCTGGTAAACCTGATCTGCGATGTCGGATACCGTAATGTAATTCTCGGCCGTGCCGCTGCCGATGCTTTTTGCTGTAATATTGAAGGTCATTACGATCGTTCCGCTGTAGTTGCCTTTCCCCGTGATAGTGATCGTCGCCTTGCCCGCGTTCGTATTGTGCTCATAGGCTGTCGTATAGTCCGTCCCCGCCTTCAGCGTCTTGTCCGTCCCCGGAAGTACGCTGCAGCTCACTGTCGGTGCCGGCGTGAATGCCGATCCCGTATATGCCCGGTCGCTGAGATCCGCTGTCGCCGTAATATCTGCCGCCGGTGCTGCGCTTCCGTTTCCGATCGGCCGCCTGCTGATCGTCACGGTCCTGCTCCCTGTTACTGCATCGTAGTCGTCAGCCGCCGCGCAGTAATAGACCGTATATGTCCCGGCATTCGTAAATCCCGGATTTGTTGTGCTGCCTGATGTGCTGTAATTTGCAGCTGTCAGTTCAGATGTCGAATAATATATCACTGCGGTGCTCGCAGGCGCACTTGCGCTCACGCTGATACCGTGCGTTTTGCCGTCATATATGCCGCTGTATCCGTCCGCGCTGACGGTCATCTTGGCCTTGCCGATCCTGAATGTCCTGACGATCGTTCCGCTGTAATTGCCTTGTCCTGTGATCGTCATCGTTGCTGTGCCGACACTGGTGTTGTTCTCATAAGATACCGTGTAGTCCGTCCCGCTTGTCAGCGTAATATTTCCGAACTTAACTGTCGGTTCCGGTGTGAATGCCGACCCTGTATATGACTTGTCGCTGAGATCTGCTGTTGCTGTAATATCTGTCAAAGGTGTCGCGCTTCCGTCTCCTATCGCTTTCCTGCTGATCGTTACGGTTTTGCTTCCCTTCACTGCATTGTAATTATCGGCTGTTATGTAGTAGTAGACCGTATATATCCCGGCATGGGTATATGTCGGGTTCGCTGTACTGCCTGATGTGCTGTAATTTGCAGCTGTCAGCTCGGATGCCGCATAGTATACCACCGCGGTGCTCGCGGGCGCGTTTGCGCTAACACTGATGCCATGTGCCTTGCCGTCATATGTTCCGCTGTAATTTTCAGCTGTCACTGTCATGCCGGCCTTGACGATTTCAAATGTCTTCACGATGCTGCCGCTGTACTTGCCTATTCCCGTGATCGTTACCGTCGCCGTTCCGACATCGGTATTGTTCTCATAAGATACAGTGTAGTCTGTTCCTTCATTCAGCACTGTCTCTCCGTATTTAACTTCCGCTGCCGGTGTGAATGCCGACCCGCTGTATGTCTTGTCGCTGAGATCCATATTGACCGTCATGCCTGATGCAGCTTCAGATGTCCCGCTGCCTATGCTCTTCCTGACGATCTTGAATGTCTTCACGATGCTGCCGCTGTAATTGCCTTGTCCGGTTATCGTCATCGTCGCTGTGCCGGTATTGGTGTTGTCTGCATATGATACAGTATAGTCGGTCCCTGCCTTCAGTGCCTTGTCCGTTCCCGGAAGCGCGCTGTAATTTACTGCCGGTGCAGGCGTGAATGCCGACCCCGTATATTCCTTGTCGTTGAGGTCCGCTGTCGCTGTAATATCTGTCAAAGGTGTCGCGCTGCCGTCTCCGATCGCTTTCCTGTCGATCGTAACGGTCCGGTTTCCGTCTGCCGCATCATAATTATCAGCTGTGATATAGTAGTAGACTTTATATGTTCCAACATTGGTATATGTCGGATCCACAGTTGAACTCACGGCCGTGTCCAGATAATTCGATGAATCGATCTTTGCAGTCCCGTAATATACCGTCGCGGTGCTCGCCGGCGCATTTGCGCTTACACTGATGCCGTGTGCCGATCCGTCATATGTCCCGCTGTAATCGTTCGCTGTCACTGTCATATCGGCGTTTACGATATTGAACGTCTTCGTGATGCTGCCGCTGTAATTGCCCTTTCCTGTGATAGTGATCGTCACTGTGCCGACATTGACGTTCGCGCTGTACGATAATGTATAGTCAGTTCCGTTTACCAGAGTCGTGCTCGTTGCGGACTTAAGTCCCGTGCATGTCACGACAGGCTGAGGCGTTATCGCTGTCCCTGTATATGTCTGATCCGCGATCGCAGCCACTGTGATGTCTTTTGCATATCCTCCTGACTCTTCGATGCTCTTTGCGCTTACTGTCAGTGTCCCATAGGCCGGGGTAATGGTATAGTTACCCGTTACATTTTCAGCTCCCTTGTATATTGTAAGAGCTTCGAACGTATTGCTGCTCGATCCGGCTGCTGTCTGCGTTCCCGTGAAGTTTACACTGTGCAGCGCATCGCCGCTCCCGAGCTCGCCAGTTGTTACCGTCAGGCTTGCTACCCCGCTGGTCGTCAGCGCTGTCCCGTCGTATGTCTTGCTCGCATCCGTTGATTTCACTGTTATCGCTTTCGGCACGATCTTAAATGTCTTCGTGATCGTTCCGCTGAAGTTCGTACTTGTATCTTTGGCCGTGATCGTTATCGTCGCCGTCCCCTTATTGACGTTATTGCTGTATGTTACATCATAATCGTCAGGCGAAACTGTCAGCGCCGTCTTTCCGCTCGGCGCGTATGTGACTGCCGGCACCGGTTCTATCTCCGTTCCCGTGTATGTCTGATCTGCGATATCTGCCACAGATACTTCGCCGGCTCCCAGGCTCTTCTTCGTCACTGTCAGCATTCCGTAAGCCGGAGTGATGTCATAGTTGGCCGTTACATTTTCAGTCCCCTTGTATATCGTAAGAGTATCGAACGTGTTGTCGCTCGAGCCTGCTGCTGTCTGAGTTCCCGTGAAGTTTACGCTGTGCAGCGCATCTCCGCTCCCGAGTCCTGCTCCCGTTACCGTGAGTTTATCGGTTCCGCTGGTCGTCAGCGTTGTCCCGTCATAGGTCTTGTTCGCATCCTTTGATGTCACTGTTATCGCTCTCTTAACGATATTGAATGTCTTCGTGATGCTGCCGCTGTAATTGCCCTTTCCTGTGATCGTGACCGTCACTGTGCCGACATTGACGTTCGCACTGTACGATAATGTATAGTCCGTGTCCTTTACCAGAGTCGTGCTCGCTGCGGACTTAAGTCCCGTGCATGTCACGACAGGCTGAGGCGTTATCGCTGTCCCTGTATATGTCTGATCCGCGATCGCAGCCACTGTGATGTCTTTTGCATATCCTCCTGACTCTTCGATGCTCCTGGCACTTACTGTCAGTGTCCCATAGGCCGGGGTGATGGTATAGTTGCCCGTTACATTTTCAGCTCCCTTGTATATTGTAAGAGCTTCGAACGTATTGCTGCTCGATCCGGCTGCTGTCTGCGTTCCCGTGAACGTCACGCTGTTCAGCGCATCGCCGCTCCCGAGGCTTCCCGTCGTTACCGTCAGGCTGCCTGTGCCGCTGGTCGTCAGCACTGTTCCGTCATAAGTCTTGTTCGTATTTGTTGATGTCACTGTTATCGCTCTCGGCACGATCTTAAATGTTTTCGTGATCGTTCCGCTGAAGTTCGTACTTGTGCCTTTGGCAGTGATCGTTATCGTCGCCGTTCCCTTATTGACGTTCGCGCTGTAGGCCACATCATAATCATCAGCTGAAACTGTCAGCGCTGTCTTGCCGCTCGGCGCATATGTGACTGCCGGTACCGGCTTTATCTCCGCTCCTGTGTATGTCTGATCCGCGATGTCTGCCACATATACTTCGCCGTCTCCCAGGCTCTTCTTTGTCACTGTCAGCTTTCCGTAAGCCGGAGTGATATCATAGTTGCCCGTTACATTTTCAGTCCCCTTGTATATCGTGAGCGTATCGAATGTGTTGTCGCTTGAACCGGTATCCGTCTGCGTTCCCGTGAAGTTTACGCTGTGCAGCGCATCTCCGCTCCCGAGTCCTGCTCCCGTTACCGTGAGCTTATCGGTCCCGCTGGTCGTCAGCGCTGTCCCGTCATAAGTCTTGCCGGCATCTTTCGATGTCACCGTTATCTTCCTCTGGACGATATTGAACGTCTTCGTAATGCTGCCGCTGTAGTTGCCTTTTCCTGTGATAGTGACCGTCACTGTGCCGGCATTGACGTTCGCGCTGTACGATAATGTATAGTCGGTGCCGTTTACCAGAGTAATATCATTTCCATACTTAACCACAGGTACAGGCGTTATCGCCGATCCTGTATATGTCTGATCCGCGATCGCAGCCACAGTGATGTCGCTCGCGTAAGAATTCAGATCACCTATCCCTTTGGCGCTTACCGTCAGTGTCCCGACTGCTTTTGTAACAGTATAGTTATTGTTTGTTCCACCGTCAGTATAGACAGTTTTATCTGTATCATCTTTGATTGTCACGGAGCCGATAGTATTATTTACACTGCCAACATTTGTTATTGTCGAAGCAGAAGTCATAGTACATGCTGCGCTATCTCCGTCCGCCAGTGTGGCAGATGTGAACGTGCCGTTTGTCAGCGCGGTCCCGTCGTATGTCTTTGAATCGCTGCTTGCCGTTATCGTAACTGCCAGCGGCGAAATATTGACTACGTGATTCGGTGAATAGTAAATATTGCCTCCTGCAGTTATCCTGCATACATAGGTTCCATTCTGCTCGACATATGTCGCGTCATAAGTCTTATTTGTTGCGCCGCTTATCTCTTTGTTGTTGCAGAGCCACTGATATTGAGCATCATCCGCTGAATCTGCTGTCAGCGTCATTGCTTTGCCGTCGTATGTTTTATCATACTTGCCATTGTCATCTTCCATGCTCTTGGAAATGACAAAGTCACCGCCTGTCACAGTGTCACTGTCTGCGCAGTTGTTTATGTTCTTGTTGCTGCATGTCGCCAGTGCTTTCACTGAAAATGTATATGTACCTGTCTGGGTATAATATGAAGTAAAGTCATAACTTGTACCATCTGTAGTGATCGTTGTAAGTTTTTCAGTATCTCTGAACAGTGAAACTTCATATTTTACATTTATACTGGAATCACTGTTGATACCGCTGTTCTCTTTCGGACCAGTGACTGCTGACCATGATGCCTGGCCGTACGGAGCCGTAGCTGATGCCTCAGTCTTGAGATCTGCAGGTGCTGCCAGCTTGGCCGCAGTGATAGCAAAGGTATCCTCAACAATCTTTTCTTTGTAGTTTATACTTTCAGCGTAATCCGCGCGTACTTTATAATTTCCCACATCCTTCGGTATCGTGCCTGACCATGTCGTACCGCCGTCACCGCTGTAAGTGATCACCGGTACTATTCCGTCCGGCTGGATCGTTGTCGAAGGCGATTTCCTGGCCTGACCGTATTCCCAGTCACCCATTGTGACCGTTGCATCCTTGAATTCTATACGGTTTACCGACAATGCCAGCATGTTCGTAAATCCCGTCTTCTTTTCGCCGTTGTCTTTACGTGTGGCAGTGATTTCGCACCGATACATGTAATACCCCTGAGCAGCCTTGCATCCTGTCGGCATAGTATACTGAGGCGACTCAGCTCCGCTGACATTTGTCCATTTACCCATAGGTCCTTCTTTGAGATACCACTGATAAGTATAGTCGTATTTGTCCGAAGTAACATTATCGGATACTGCTGATGCCGCCGCCGTCAATACAGGCGCATCTGCTGCCTGGTATCCAAAATCGACAGACATCTTATCTGCGCTTGCAGATGCTGACAAAGTGGCCGCCGTTGCTTTCAGCGTCAGCGTGATTTTCACTGCGGACGAACTTAATGAATAGCTCATATTGGCATACGCATTTACAGAAGTCCCTGACTGCGTCTGATTGCTGAAAGTCAGACTTGCATTATCGGCTGTCCATGACGATACGCTGTAGCCCGTTTCATTTTTCAGAGTTGCCGCCAGAGGTATGCTCTGTTCACCTGCAACTACTACATAACTTGCCGCGGAACTATCCTTGATCGATATACTCGATTTGCCTTTCTGCGAAACAGTATCTGCAGCATAGTCTATCGAAACCGCCGCCGCATATTTGTAGCCGCTCTTTCCCGCCGCGCTGTCTGCAACATTTGCTTTCGATGCGTTATCTGTATCTGACGCGATCGCCGTAACAGTTACATAATATTTTCCGGCGCCGCTGCTTCTTATCGTTTCGAGCAGATCCTTACTGACCGCATCTGCTCCCAGTGCAGCATCGGTATAAACAGGTGCTGTTCCATCATCTTTGTAAAGCTC
>JALCRY010000035.1 GCA_022652985.1 Eubacteriaceae bacterium
AACTTGCTCCATCTGTCGGTGAAACCTGCTATTTTGAAATCAGGATCGGCTCAAAATATTACTATTACGATGTTGTTCTCGCTGCGAATCCTCTAAAAGTAGTTCCTGACAGCAAGGGCTTTATCGACCTGCCGGACAATTCGGCTGTGTCGAAAGTATATAATACATACCGCACCGGACAGCAATACGCTACAGACCTCGAAGAAGTAATGGAAGGATTGAATTGTTTTGCCGCACCTGTCATGTCATACGGCGATATACTGGGATGCATCGCCGTCAGCGGGCCCAGCAGCAGATTTACAAAAGAAGCCGCCGACAGCTGCTTCTCTGTCTACTGCGATATTATGAAAGCTCACGGCCTTGAAAACTGCGTCCTGAGATGACTGCAGAATGTCATACCCCCACCCCCGCCGCAGTCACTGCGGCGGGCTTTTTTATGGCATAACGCACAATTAATGTTGGCATAAAAATTGCTGTAATAAAGTAATGTAAACAATAACTTAATTAATCTCTACTATTGAAAGGAGACTAACTAATGGCACTTATGACAGGCGCTGAATACATCGAAAGTATTCGCAATCTAAATCTTCAGATCTATATGTTCGGCAGGAAGATAGACGATCCGACGGAGGATCCTATTCTGAGACCTTCTCTGAATTCTGTAAGGGCGACCTATGACCTTGCGCTGATGCCGGAATACGAAGATCTTATGACTGTGACATCATCAGTAACAGGCAAAAAGATCAACCGTTTCACCCATATCCATCAGAGCACAGACGACCTCATTAAGAAAGTAAAGATGCAGCGTCTCTGCGGGCAGAAAACAGCGGCGTGCTTCCAGCGATGCGTAGGCATGGATGCTTTCAACGCAGTATACAGTACTACATATGAAATAGACCGGAAATACGGGACCTCCTACCATGAAAACTTTCTGAAATTCCTGGAATATTCACAGGAAAACGACCTGACGGTAGACGGTGCTATGACCGATCCTAAGGGCGACAGGAATCTTGCTCCAAGCAGACAGGCTGATCCTGATCTTTATTTAAGAGTAGTGGAAAGACGTCCCGACGGTATCGTAGTGCGCGGCGCCAAAGCACATCAGACCGGTATATGCAATTCGCATGAAGTACTTGTTATGCCGACGATCGCCATGGGTCCTGATGACAAAGATTATGCGGTTTCCTTCACCGTACCGACGAATGCGGAAAATCTGTTCATGGTAATAGGGCGTCAGTCGTGCGATACTAGAAAAACCGAAGGTTCGGCGCTTGATGTCGGCAACTGCGAGTTCGGCGGAGTCGAAGCGCTTGTTATATTCGATAATGTTTTCGTTCCAAACGACCGCATCTTCCTCAACGGAGAAACGGAATTCGCCGGAATGCTCGTGGAACGTTTTGCGGGCTATCATCGTCAGAGCTACGGCGGATGCAAGGTAGGCGTAGGCGATGTACTGATAGGCGCTTCGGCGCTGGCTGCCGAATACAACGGTGCTGCCAAGGCATCTCATATCAAAGACAAGCTAATAGAAATGACTCATCTTAACGAGACACTTTACTCGAGCGGCATAGCATGTTCTGCAGAAGGATCAAAAACAGAATCAGGAAACTACATCATCGATCTTCTGCTGGCCAATGTATGCAAACAGAATGTAACACGCTTCCCGTATGAGATCGCACGTCTCGCTCAGGATATTGCCGGCGGCCTGATGGTCACAGCTCCTTCCGAAAAGGATCTCAAAGACCCGAAGATCGGACCGTATATCGAAAAGTATCTTGCAGGCACCGCAGAAGTATCTACGGAAACGCGTCTGAAAGTGCTTCGTCTGATCGAAAATATCACTCTCGGGACCGCTGCCGTCGGCTACCTGACAGAATCCATGCACGGTGCGGGATCACCGCAGGCGCAGAGAATAATGATATCCAGGCAGGGAAACATCGAACAGAAAAAAGATCTTGCAAAGGCTATTGCCAAAATAGATAAATAACAAAATGATCATAGGGATAAAATACTGCGGCGGATGCAATCCGCGATATGACAGAACAGGCGCAGTTAGATCGCTGGCATCCGCAATGCCCTATGCCGAATTCAGACCTGCCGCAGGCAAAGAGGACTACATAATCATAGTCTGCGGATGCCCGGCGGAATGCGCCGATCATTCAGCTCTGACGGCAGGGCGTGGAAAAATCATTGTACATGACAAAGAAAAAGCAGCGGAGATAAAAGAACAAATCGAAATACGTGAAAGGAAAAAGCGATGAAGTGGCAGGAAACATATAGAAACAGACAGATGACAGCCGAAGAAGCTGTCAGACACATAAAATCAGGTGACCGTGTAGTCATAGCACATGCAGTCGGAGAACCGTCATATGTTATTGATAAGATGGTGGAAAATGCCGAGGCATACCGCAATGTTGAAATAACTCATATGGTAGCCATGGGAAAGTCAGAATATACAAAACCCGAGTACAAAGACAATTTCAGACACAATGCGCTTTTCGTAAGCGGATCAACAAGAGACGCGGTCAACACAGGCCGCGGCGACTACACACCTACATTTTTTTATGCTGTGCCGGAACTCATCTACCAGGGGAAACTGAAAGTAAATGTCGCACTGGTTCAGGTGACGCCTCCCGACGATCACGGTTATGTCAGTCTCGGAGTTTCCGTCGACTATACCAAAGCCGCACTGGAGGAAGCAGATTACGTAATTGCGCAGGTAAACAGCAATATGCCGCGTACCATGGGTGACAGCTTTGTTCACGTAAACGACATAGATGCATTTGTGCTGCACGATATGCCGATCATCGAACTGCCGCCTGCCAGAATAGGCGATACAGAAATGGCGATAGGCAGGTACTGTGCATCGCTGATTGAGGACGGCGATACGCTTCAGCTCGGGATCGGAGCGATACCGGATGCGGTCCTGGGATTTCTCAAAGACAAAAAAGATCTGGGAATACATACGGAAATGTTTTCAGACGGAGTCGTCGACTTAGTCGAGGCAGGAGTGATAACTAATAAAAAGAAAACTCTGAAACCCGGCAAAATGATTTCCACCTTCCTGATGGGGACAAAGAAACTTTATGATTTTGTCAACAACAATCCCAATGTGGAAATGTATCCCGTCGACTACGTGAACGATCCGCGTGTTATCATGCTGAACGATAATATGGTTTCGATCAATTCATGTGTGCAGGTAGATCTTATGGGGCAGGTGGCCTCGGAAAGCATAGGGCAGAAACAGATAAGCGGTGTCGGCGGACAGGTTGACTTCATACGCGGAGCTGCCATGGCGAAAAACGGAAGATCCATCATAGCCATGCCGTCGACTGCCGCTCACGGAACTGTATCTAAAATAGTCCCGTACCTTGATCACGGTTCTGCTGTTACTACATCGCGAAACGAGGTTCAGTATATCGTGACCGAATACGGGATCGCGGATCTTAAAGGCAAAACCCTCCGGCAGAGAGCTGAGGCTCTGATAGATATCGCACACCCGGATTTCAGAGAGGCACTGATAAAAGAATACAACCGACGTTTTGGAGTCGATGATCCCGACATAGAGCAGCTTTGCTCCTGAAATGAAAATCTGCACGGTAATATACCGCTGCAGATTTTTTTACAAGCTAATGCCTATATATTTATTTTCAGCTTTTTCCCCTCAGCATCCGGAAACGTTTACAATCAGCGGTTTACCATTTATAATATGTATATTCAAATAAGTATCGTCTGTTTTTTTCATAGCTTCGGGCTATGCATAAGAGGAGTGAAAGCCATGACTTTAAGACAGCTCAGATATATAGTCGAAGTGTCGAACTGCACTTCGCTCACACAGGCCGCCAATAATCTGTTCATTGCGCAGCCGAGTCTCAGCAACGCCATCCACGAACTGGAAAACGAACTTGGTTTTAAGATCCTCAACAGGAGCCGCCGGGGGATCACCTTCACGCGCGAAGGGATGGATTTTGTTTTGTACGCCGCGCAGGTACTGAATCAGGCCGACGCGCTGTACGACCGTTTCTCAAAGACACGCAGCGCCAACGCCAAAACTCTGAATGTTACCGGCCACCATTATATCTTCGTTGCCGAAGCTGTCAGCACTTTCGTCAATTCGCTCGACAGCGATACGATCATCAAGATACATTACCGCGAAGGCTCGACTTCTGTACTGATAGATGATATCAGCACGCGCAGAAGCGAGATCGGCATCATCTTCCTGTCCGACATCAACCGCGGCTTCATGACACAGGTGCTGAAGGAAAACAATATGGAATTCCACCATCTTTTTTCATCGCATCCGTGCGCGTATATCAGCAGGAATCATCCTCTGGCCGGCCAAAACAGCGTCACTCTCGACGACCTCGCGCCTTACCCGTATATATGCTACGAGCAGGATGTCGATTCTCCGCGCTTCGCGGAGGAGGTGCTCAGTCCCCCTTCCCCGAAGCAGATCATATATGCGCATAATTCACTGAGCATGATGCATATCATCGATAAAACCCAGGCCTATAACATCGGCAGCGGCAGCAATACCGGCAATGAGGAGTATAACAAGATCTGCATGGTGCCGATCCGCAATATTGTCAAGTCAATGCAGATAGGCTGGATCAATCTCAAGAATCAGCCTCTTTCGGAATCAGCCGAAATGTTTATTGAGCATCTGCAGAGGGCGGCCGCAAACGCGACTTTCATCAAAGCCTGACAGCCTGCGCCAAATATTGACAGCCTGCGCGGCAAGCCGTCGTTCTGTTTTATTGCTTCGCCGATATACGCTCTATTATTTCACCGATATCCGCATCAACAGGAAGCGATCGGCCGGCTATCTCAGGCGGTATGTATGCCTGCCCTTTATTCAGACAGATGTAACGCGCATTTTCATTGCCCGCCGTCAGTCTCCAGAACGGATACTTGATTATCGAAGGCGTATTGGCGCCAACGCCGAGCTCAAGATACAGCACCGCAGCGTTTCTGTGCGCCTGCAGAAATAACGAGTATCTCTCCGATGCTGCATACCATCCTTCGTCTTCCACAAACGTATTGTCCGCGCGCAGATTTACCGTCATCAGCTCTCCGCATACCGGGCAGTGCGGCACCAGTTCTGTCGGGATACTCAGCGCGGGTTTTATGTTTTCCTGCGGCTCGATATCTCCTGCCGCTGTGATGGTCAGGCCCTGAGCTCCAAGCATCTTCCTCACCGTGTTCTCATTGTCATATGTCTTCCGGTGACACGGCACCGAACACTGGAAAAGTCCATAGTCCCCCTGCGTATAAAACAGTCTCTCTTTGTCAAATCCCACGCGCTGAAACTGATGATCCACATTCGTAGTAATAACGAAATATTCACGTCCGGCTGTTATTTTTTGCAGACTGCCGTATACCTGTTTCGGAGGATCCTCGTACCTGTTTATCCAGATATGCCTGCTCCACCATCCCCAGTATTCTTCCAGCGAAGGGAATGGATAGAATCCTCCTGCATACATGTCGCTTATCCCGTATTTTTCTGCGAAACCGCCGAAATACCGTTCGAACCTCGCGCCGTTGTAATCCATTCCGGCAGATGCTGAAAGTCCCGCACCTGCACCGATTATTACTGCATCGGCTTCAGTGAGCATCGCCTTCAGCCCTGAGATCTCAGCTGATAAGCTCCCTGTATATTCTCTCGTCGATATCTTTGAAAACATTGAAAATCACCTTCCTGACGCTCGTGTCTTTCTGCAGGAATTCTCTGACCGTCCCGACCGCAGTCTCCGCCGCCGCCTCGTTCGGATAGCCGAAGATCCCCGTTGATATGCAGCAGAATGCTATACTGGCAATATTATTTGCCGCGGCCAATTCAAGGCAGGAACGATAACACGACGCCAGCAGCCCGCGCTCCTCGTCCAGCGGATTTCTCCCGCTTACTATCGGCCCCACGGTGTGGATGATATGCCCGCACGGCAGATTGTATCCCGAAGTTATTTTCGCCTGTCCCGCCGGTTCTTCATTTCCCTGTGCGCGCATTATCTCCGCGCACTTTTCCCGCAGCTGCACCCCCGCGTATGTATGGATGCAGTTGTCGATGCAGCAATGATTAGGCACGTAGCATCCCGTCATTCCGCTGTTGGCCGCATTGACTATCGCACCGCACCGCAGTGTAGTAATGTCGCCCTTCCAGACGCAGATGCCCTCTTCGTTATACTGTAGTTTCTCCGCATCGGTTATCCCTCGGGCCGCCGTCTCTTCCCGGAGATACTCATCCTGTATCCTCAGGAAATCTTCCGCCGCTTTCCCCGGCATTCTTATATTCAGGAGTGCCCTGAGCAGAATTTTCTGCTCAGGTTCACGTTCTGGTATTATTATGCCGCTGTGTGCGGGATTTTCTTTTATCAATTCCCCGATGAGGAACTGCCTTCTCTCAGCCTGGTCCATATTATGTTCCTTCTTATTTTTCTACTGTGCTGATCCTCTTTCTGATATGGCCGCCGTTCACGGTTTCGTCGATCATGGCTGCCGCATAGTCGGCATAGCTTATTACTGATTCACCTCTGCTGTTCAGCATCAGTTCTTCTCCGCCCAGTATATACTCTCCGGTCTTCGGTCCGTCTGCTCTGAAATCCGCAGCCGGGCTGATGTATGTCCATTTTACATCGCTGCGCGTACGCAGTTCCTCGAGAGCCTCTGCCATTGCCGCAGCCAGCGGTTTGAAGCTGTCCGGGAAATCCGCTCCGTCCGCAACGCATGCCGTATGTTCTTTATTGACATAAAGGCTGCCGGCGCCGCCGACGATCAGAAGGCGCACATCCGTGCCGGAAACGATATCGCAGAGATGTCTGAGCGAGGTCGAATGCTGCGGCAGCGTCTCCCTGGTCCAGGCGCCGAAAGCGTCTATTACCGCCTCGAAATCCTTTACGTCCTCAGCCGTGAGATCGAACAGATCTTTTTGGATCACGTTCTGAGCCTCTGTTTCGTTTTTACTTCTGACTACTGCTGTAACATCGAGTCCCCTTGCGACCGCTTCTTTTACTATGAGTCTGCCTGCTTTTCCGTTGGCGCTTACTACTGCTATTTTCATGATAATTTCCTCCATGCTTTGTCCTGTTTTATTTGTTGTAACTTTATTTGTTACAACGATAATAGCAGATCGCCGTTGTAATGTCAATAGTTACAACTAATTTTTTTAACAGGCTTCTTCGTCCGTCTCCATGCACTCTTTCACACCGCCGCTATGTCCCGGTGCCGGATCTCCGTCTCATGCCTGCCCCCGCAAAAAAAGACCACCGCGCGCGATGGTCCATTACTGCTCAAGAATGTATTACTGCTTCGATATACACTTCTGCGTATCTTTAACTATGTCCGCAATTGTTGTCTTTTTCATTTCCTCTTCCATGGCATCCTGTATTTTGTTCAGTCTGCCGTCGAGCACATTGTGGATGTTGCGTCCTACCGGGCAGTTCGGGTTCGGATTTTCGTGGAAATGGAACAGGCCTTCGCCGTCGACGCTGTCCACAGCTCTGTAAACGTCCAGCATCGTTATTTCTTCGAGCGGCCGGGCGATCTCTGCGCCGCCGCTTCCGCGCTTCACGTTCACCAGTCCCGCCGCTTTCAGCTGCTGCAGCAGTCTGCGTATGACGACCGGATTGACATTCACGCTTTCCGCGAGAAAATCGCTCGTGATCTTGTAATCATCTTTGAATGTGTCGATGCACGTGAGTATATGCAAGGCAATTGTAAATCTGCTTGATATCTGCATATGCCGCCTCCTTCTGAACCGTATGATATCACACGCGCCCAGCGTTGTAAAGGTTATTGTTACGACGCATGCAGTCATGCCGCCTCTGCATATCTCGACTGTCTGAAGAACAGGATCGAATTGAGCAGCAGCACGGCACTCGTCAGAAAAAACACATTCCTGATACCGAACATTGCCGCGGCCTGTCCGCCGAGGAATGCCCCGCCGGAGATACCGAAGTACTGCGCCGACATCAGAAAGCCGAATATGCCGCCTGCTATCTCATCCGGCGTTACCCTCTTCACCATGGCATTTACCGCCGGGATCAGTCCTGCCGTGGCGATGCCGAAAAGGAATCTCAGGCCCATCAGCTGCCAGGGAGTTCGGACGAACGCCTGCGGGATGAACAGCAGGCCTCCGATGATCAGACCCCAGAGGAGCACTTTTTGAGAACCGATCCGGTCCGTCGCTTTCCCCAGTACAGGCGCAGCAATGATGCTCGCCAGCCCCGATGCTGAAAAAACCAGTCCGGAAATAAGCGCCACATCTCCGCTGTTTTTTGTCAGCATGGAGACATACACCGTGACGATAGGTTCGATAGTATTGAGCGCCAGCGTTACGATAAAATACGTAGCGAAAAGAACGACCGTGATCTTCGGTGAAGTGACTTTGCTGCACATTACTTTAACAGAGTCTTTATTCCCCGAGCCGGCCTCAAAATCTTCCTTGACGAAAGCCCAGGAAATGAAAAAGGCAATCATGCAGATCGAACCGGTTATGAAAAAAACATACTGGAGATCGAGCAGTTTTTCGATCAGACCCCCTATGGTCGGTCCGATGAGAGCACCTGCCATGGATGCCGTGGAAAGCGTGCCCAGCGCCCATCCGGCATGATCTTTATCGCTCTGCGTCGCTATCAGGGTGGTGCACGCCGTCCCGACTCCGGTGACCGCTCCCTGCAGTGCTCTCAATGTGATAAGTGCAGTAACGCTGCGTGCAAATCCCACGCAGAATGTAAGTACTGCTATTCCGGCGGTGGCCCTCAAAAGCATCGGTTTTCTCCCGATTTTATCGGCTGCATACCCCCACAGAGGTGCAAAAAAGGCCGAAACGATATACGTCACCCCATAAGCGATCCCCGATATCCGCTCGATAGAGGCGATATTTGTAACGCCGAGATGCTTAACAAACAGCGGCAGCACCGGCGCGATCTGACTGTAGCCTACCATGGTCACAAACATCGTGAACCAGCAGACCAGTAAATTTTTTCTCCAAAGTTCCACTTCGCTCTGACTTCTTTCCTGTGTCATTCCTGTCCGAGCAGTCTGTCGAGCATCATGCCGTAATGCGCGGCGGCCGCATCTGCCTGTCTGCTGTTTACATGCTGAAGTCCGATCTGACCGAACACCAGATACTGTGCTGTCATACTGATCTCATCAGCGGATCTGTCCGTTCCCTTAAAATGATCCTGAAGTTCCGTTTCGACATGAGGCAGCATATATCTGCACATCGTGACAGTTATCAGATCGTGTATCATTTCATTGCCCGGCTTGTGGAAAAAATCGTGATATTTTCCTTCTTCCGGATGGATCATCCCGGCCAGCAGACCGGTAAGTCTCTCTTTAATATCTTTGCTTCTGTCCTGCAGAGCCGGCAGAAATCCTTCGCAGCATTCCCCGGCATATTCCTCGATCACACTTTGGAACAGCGCCTGCTTTGATTCATAATATCTGTAGCACAATCCCTTGGTGATATCCATTTCTTTGGCTATGTCAGCCATCGAAGTATTTTCATATCCCTTTTCATAGAACAATTTCATGGCAGCATCAAGTATCTGCCTCTTCCTTATTTCCGGATCCGATACACGCTTCATAACACACCTCCCTCATCCGGAAATCATTATACACTCTTATTGAACGATGGTCAATAAGAGCCTGCCCAAGACGCGGTGATCTGCCGGAAGCCGCGAAAAAACCGCAGGAACACATCTTCTGCATTCCTGCGGTAATCACTGATCAGCCGATCACCCTCGGCTTTTTCCGTTGCTTCAGCAGTACCTGTCTCTGTTCGGCATGAACGGGACTTCGACCGATACTATCTTATAATATTCCGCGCCATGCCTGCCGATCGACGCGACAGCTTTGTCCAGCAGGCCGTCCCCGATCATTACTGACATCCCGCACGGATATTCGCCCTGTATCGACTGCGGCACCGGAGCTATCCTGTTCTCCACTCCGTCCTCATCGAGGATCCGGTGCAGCTTCATTCCCTGTTCGTTATTATCGACCAGAATGTAATGCCGCATTACTTCAGGCATTAAGCATCTCCACAAATGCGCCGATACGCGTACGCAGCTGTTCCGCGTCTGTATCAGTGTAATCTGTTTCAAGGCTGAGGACAGGGACTCCCTCATTTTTGAGCGCGCGTGATACCGAATATTTCTCGGTGTCATACAGACAGCAGAACTTAAGATTGCAGTCTATGACGCCGTCCACCTTGTATTCTTTCACCATCCGCTGTATGTCGTCGATGCGGCCTGTATTAGGCGTGAAGCAGGCGCAGTTGGTCTTCATGTAGCGCTCTGAAAGAGCCATGAACTGTTCATCCAGAGTAGTTTTGCTTTCATCGACGAGGTTTTCAAAATAGCGTGTTCCCGTGCACATCTCTTCACACACGACTGCCGCTCCGCTGGTCTCTATAATATTGTGGAGTTTCCAGTTCGGCACTGCCAGAGGCGTTCCCGTAAGCAGGATCCTCTTCGTTCCGGCCGGAACGACTGATACACCATTGCTGATTCTTTCTTCCAGTTCGTCCGCCAGTCTGTTGCACATCTCGGCGCAGCGGACGGGATCATCAAAAAATGATATCTGCATCATCAACAAGGCGTCACGGCCCGATATCGGCAGGCATTCTGATTTCCTGCATTCAAACACTCGTGCCAGCGCTTTCCTCTTCTCATTGATTATCCTGATACTCTCGCCGAGCTTTTCGGCCGTGATCTCATTGCCGGTGAACTCTTCGACTTTCTCAGCAAATTCCGCAATTTCCTCTTTCCAGCGGATGATATCTTTTTCACGCTTCATCTGCGGCACATCCATTATATGCATCGGGACATCCTCGCCCAGTATTTCATAGGCTTTCTTCTTGCCGTCGCAGGTGGTTTCTCCCACGTACATATCAGCGATCCTGAAGAACGGGCAGGTCCTGCCCAGTCTTGCGCCGACCGACGCTTTGATCAGCGGACAGGTGCTTTTCGGCAGAACTGCTTCTCCGGCCGGCACCCAGAACTGCGAACCGCCGCAAAGACCGGTAACGATCCCGTCGGCGGCTATTACCACTTCATCCGGAACGTACACGCAGAAAGTCCCGAACACCTTTCTGCCCTTTTTCTGTTCCTCGATCAGTTCATGCGGGCGTATGCCGTGAACTTCTGATATTACCATATCCCAGAAATCCATGGCTTTCGGCCTGTTCTCCTGCGAAAGGAATACATCGCCGATCGCATTCGGCAGCACCTCGCAGAGAGTATCATGGCTCTCTATATCCATTCCCAGTTCTTTCCACATCTCATGATAATCCGTCATTTTCTCCTCCGTTTCAAACTATTTGCCCTGCAATTTCTTTTACCGCTTCTGCGGCAATATCTATTTCTTCGTTCGTATTGAACCATGAAAAGCTGAATCTGACCGCACCCTGCTCCTTCGTTCCCAGCGCCTCATGCATGCGCGGGGCGCAGTGCGCGCCGGGCCGCACTGCGATGCCGTACGACTCGCTCAGGATGTCAGCGACTATTCCCGAACCGCAGTCGCCGATATTTATCAGCGTGATCGGCGCGCGGCGGGGAGCATCATAATCTCCGTAAACTTTCACTCCCGGTATCCCGGAAACTTCCGCAAAGAATCGCCGCATGAGTTTATCTTCTTTTTCGCGGATCGTGTCGATGCCGGTTTCTCTGATGAAGTCGACCGCAGCCGACAGCCCCGCTATTCCGTGCGAATTAAGAGTTCCGGCTTCCAGTCTGGCCGGATATTCGTCAGGCTGATATCTGTCATATGAATGTACGCCCGTCCCGCCCGATTTCAGCGGTTCGATTTCGATGCCGCTTCCTATGCACAGGCCGCCGGTCCCCTGCGGACCCATCAGGCCTTTGTGCCCGGTAAAGCACAGGATATCTATATTCATTGCTTCCATATTGATAGGAAATGTTCCGGCCGTCTGCGCACTGTCGACGATGAACAGAAGTCCGTTTTCCCGGGCGAAGCGTCCTGCTCTTTCGATATCTATCATATTGCCCGTAAGGTTCGAGGCATGCGTGCAGACTATCGCGCGAGTCCGGTCCGTCAGCAGTCCCGGCAGATCGCCGTAATCGACATTACCGCTGCGGTCCGCTTTCAAAAAGCTCAGCGAGACATGATCCCTGCCCCCGCTGCCGTGCGCCAGCGCATACAGCGGACGCAGCACCGAGTTATGTTCCAGATCGGTGGTTATCACATGATCGCCGCTTTTTATCGTGCCGTTTATCGCTGTGTTCAGAGCTTCAGTAATATTCGAGGTGAACACCACGCGTTCGGCATTTTTACAGCCGAACATATCCGCTATTTTCACTCTCGCATCGTATATGGTTTCGGCCGCGAGCATCGCTCCGCTGTATGTACCGCGTGCAGCGTTGCCCATAGTCGTCATAGCTTTCATCACGGCGTTTATAACCTGTTCCGGCTTACCGATCGTTGTCGCCGCATTGTCCAGATAAATCATATCAGTTTCTCCCCGTAAAGCGCCGCGCCTGCCGCGCCCGCATATCTTCCGCCGGCGCTGCTCACTACGCTGCAGTGCAGTTTATCGGCCAGAAGCTCGCGCAGATATGTAAATTCGCAGAGTCCGCCTGTGATGCACACGGTCGGAGCTTCACGCGGAATGAGATGTTCTGCCTGCGACGCCACCTTCGACGCTATGGAATCCATTACAGCAAACGCTATATTTTCCCGTTTTTCTCCGCGGCCTATCAGACTGATGACTTCTGATTCCGCAAAAACAGTACACATCGAACTGATCGATGTGTCGGAACCATTCCTGGCCATTTCGCACAGATCCTCCGGACTGACCGACAATGTGTTGGCCATGATCTCCAGGAACCGGCCGGTGCCGGCAGAGCATTTGTCATTCATCAGAAAATCTGCCACAACTCCGTTTTCAATACAGATGATTTTCGTGTCCTGGCCGCCGATGTCAATCACAACTGCTTTCTCGACACCGTAGATATAGCGTGCTCCGGCTGCGTGACAGGTGATTTCCGTCACGCATTTATCCGCATACGGCACGGAGATACGGCCGTACCCTGTCGCCACTATTACTGCCTCACCGGTGTCAATGCCCAGCCTGTTGATGTCTCCGAGTATGTTCTGCGCAGTGTCGATACTGCTCCAGCCCGTGGGCTGCTGAAATTTATAAATGATATTTTTCTGCCTGTCCATGACCGCCGTTTTCGCACAGGTAGATCCTATGTCTATGCCAATTAGATATTTCTTCATATAAAAAGCATAGCAGAGGCGGAACAAAAAATGAAATTGTTTTATTTGATATAACCAATATATTTATTGATAAAATAGATAAATAATGTTATATTGACGGTATAGAAACGGAGGACCGGACTTTGGATATCAGACAGCTGGAAGTTTTTATCTGCGTTGCAGATCATAAAGGTTTTTTATCGGCGGCGGAGGAGCTTCATCTTTCGCAGTCTACTGTGAGCAATCACATAGCGGCGCTCGAAGAGGAACTGCAGGCGCAGCTGATAAAGCGAACGACGCGTTCGTTCAAGCTCACCCGTTACGGCGAAATGATGTACGATTACGCTTCCGATATTCTGGCCCTGCAGAAAAAAGCCATCCGGGAATTGTCCCGGAGCGCCAACTGTCTGCTGAATATCGGCGCTTCGTCGGTGCCGGCGCAGTGCATCGTACCGCAGCTCCTCAATGAATTCAATCTGCAATATCCCGGAACGCATTATGAGATCACGGTAGCTGACAGTCTTGATATTATCCAGATGGTGTCGATAGGCCGGCTCGATGTCGGTTTTGTGGGCACGAAAACCGATGCCGAATGCAGTTTTGTCCCTGTCGCGACCGATGAGCTCGTCATCGCGGCGCCGAATACTGAAGAGTACCGCGAGCTGAAGGACCAGGATGATCCTTTCCGTACATTGCTGACGAAACCGTTTCTGATGCGTGAGGAACAATCCGCCACCAAAAAAGAGACGCTCCGTTTTTTTCAGGATCACGGCGTATCTCCGAACGATCTTAATGTGATTGCCTATATCAATGATGCCCTCACATTGCGTTTTTCAGTTCTCAACGGTCTGGGCATATCCATTCTGTCCTACAGAACGGTGCAGAGCTGGGAGGAATCCGGCCGGCTGCTGACTTTCCCGCTGGGGAAGACTTCTTTTTTCCGCACGCTTTATCTGGCCTATAAAAAATCCAACTACATGCCTCAGCATGTAGAATCATTTATCCGTTATTCATCGAAGCACTGCCGGAGGATGCTGTATGATCCGGAGTGAAATATTGATGTATCAAAACGACTTCCGGGCCAGGATATTGACCCAGGTTTGAGTCTCCCGGCCTTTCAACACGTCATGGGTGATTTTGATTTCCCGAGCTGTAAACTGCGGATGTCTTTCGATCAGCTGCGCCGCCTGCCATCCGCTTCCTATTTTGCGCTGCCCTCCAGCGTTTCCATAACCGCCGCCCTGATGTCTTCAGCATGCGGAACGAGGTAATACTCCAGGGTCCCCGGGGCGATCGGGGCATTTTTGCCGGCGCACCTTCTGACAGGAGCCTTCAGATCGGCGAAGCATTCCTCGGCCGCGACTGCGGCTATTTCTCCGCCTATGCCGCCTCTGACCGGCGCTTCGTGTGTGATGACCAGCCGTCCGGTTTTCCTGACAGAAGCCTTCATCGTTTCTTTGTCGAACGGGACCAGCACTCTCGGATCGACGACTTCGACCGACACGCCTTCCTCAGCCAGTTCTTCGGCTGCCGCCAGTGCGACAGGAACCATGCTCTGCACAGCCACCACAGTCACATCCGTTCCTTCGCGGACCACCCTGCCGGCACCGCTCAAAGGTATCGGCTCCTCGCTGTTCACTTCACCTTTCAGTCCGAGCGAGCCTTCGTGATAAAGGAACAGCACAGGATCTTTGTCCCGTATCGATGCCCTCATCAGTCCCAACGCGTCCTCCGGATAATACGGCACAGCGATCTTCAGACCTGGCACGTTGTTGTACCAGCCCTCGACGCACTGCGAGTGCGACGGACCTGTCCCCGGCTGTCCGTAAGTTCCTATGCCTCCGTTCGCGGCCACGATCACCAGCGAAATATCTGCCTGTCCAAATGACATCATATGCATCTTTGGCGCGGAATTGATCAGCGCATCGGCGCACACGGCAGTAAAATCCGCAAACATCAGATCGACGATCGGCTTCATTCCCAGCATTGCCGCACCTACCGCCATCTGGCAGAATCCGGCCTCGGAAATCGGCATATCAAAACATCTGTCGGGGAATTTTTCCGGCACGCCGATCAGATTGCTCATACCGCCGCCGCTGCTGATAATATCCTCGCCCATGACTATAACATTGTCATCGTCTGCCATCTCGAGCATAACGGCTTTTGCCATTGCCCGGTTCAAATACATTTTTGCCATCAGATCTCGCCTCCTGTCTCAGGCTCCGCATAGATCAGTTCCGGAGTATATATCTCTTCCGGAGCGGCGCCAGGAATATCTCTGGCCATGTCTATATATCCTGCGATTTCTTCCTGTATGCGGTCTTTCACTTCCGCAAAATATTTTTCATCCGCCGCCCGGCTGTCGAGAAGATACTTTTCCATTATCCTGATGCAGTCGCGGTTTTCTTTTGCCAGGCGCAGCTGTTCTTTTTCCTCTTCGGTGTAGTAATGATCTCCCTGCCCGACGAAGTGTGCTGCCCATCTCGTGTCGCTCACCTCCACGAACTGCGGTCTGCCGGCTCTCGCTTTTTCCAGCGCGTCTTCCATCGTTTCTCTGATCTTCACGACATCCGAACCTTCGTCAATACCAAGAGTATGGATCTCCACTCCCCACGGAGCGACACGTTCCGAAATGCTGCCGTTCACGGCTTCGCGTTCTGTCGGAACAGTCATCGCCCAGCCGTTGATCTCGGCCACGAACACGATCGGCAGCTTCATGAGGCAGGCGATATTCACAACCTCGTAGCAGATGCCCTCACTCCACGCGCCCTCGCCCTGCAGGGATATTACTGCCCCGCCCAGTTTCTTGAGCTTGACCGCCAGCGCCGCACCTGCGCAGTGACCCGCCGATGCCCCGAGCGTCCCGCTCTGCGGCAGTGTGTGTTCTTTTTCAAGGTCAGTGATGTGCAAATCTCTCGCCGTTCCTTTAGCGTATCCGTTCTCGCGCCCGAGGACCTCGCAAGTGAATTTGTACGGATCGTATTTCGTCAGCATCAGCGTCTGCGACCTGTGTGTAGGGATCACCCAGTCATCGGCACCCATAGCGCAGGCAACACCGACTCCCATCGCCTCCTGCCCGTACGGCGTATGGAACGCGCCGCGGATCAGTCCGTTGTTCACGCATTCATGCATGCCCAGCGTCCAGATCCTCGCCCTTACAAGATGCTCATACATCTTCAGCAGTTCTTCATTTGAATATTTCATAATATCACCCCGTCAGTCTTCTGTGATCTCCGCTACGGCCCCGCCGCACGGCACATCGTCTTCCTCTTCGGCCAGAAGATGGATCGTGCCCGATACCGGCGCCTCGATCTCATTCGTCAGTTTTTCGGTAGAATACTCCATAATAATATCGCCCTTCCGGACTTTATCCCCTTCTTGGACTTTCCATTCGTTAATGGTACCTTCGACCATCGTCATTCCTACCTGCGGCATTATTACTATCATGTGATTTACCTCCAATATTTATAACGTCCGTTCCGCGCTGATTTCTCTCCCGTCCCAGCCCATGGAGTATGCCCATTCAATAATGTCGTCCCATTCCTGATCATCCGGTTCCCATGCAGCCAGCCTTCTCAGCATATCACAATATCCCATTATGCCGCCGACGTCATCGAGCACTTCATGCCCGTCCTTCGCAATACATACGGGACGCCGCTTTTCTGCGACATTCGCAAGCGTCTCGCCCAGAGCCGTTTCATTACTGCCGTCAGAACCTGTCCAGACACCGTCCGCTTCATCATAGCTTCCAGTGCAGGAAATGCGGACTTCCCAGTCTTCCCCGTAGTCGTAATCATATTGCAGCTCGGAAGTCAGCGGCAGCACTGCCGGATCATAGTTATCCATGAATTCGGTCATCTTCCTCTGCGAACTGAATCCTTCTTTCATGACTTTCCCGACTTCTTTGTCTATGGTGATCTCCGACACACTGTCGAGAAATGCCCGAAGATCTTCATCCGAAGCAGGCGCCCGGCCCGGCGCATTTATGATCTGTGACAAAGTGAGTCGTTCCAGAAGTTCATCGTAGGTACCGTCCATAAAGGCACAGTTGAGCTGGTGCATCGTAGCGTCCTTCAGCGGCACATCGTAAGGTTTCGGCCGTCTGCCGCCGATTTTTTCAAATTCATGCACAGTGATCATTGGCCATTCTTTCTGCATCCTGCGCACTTTTATCTGACACGGGATATAGTGCTCGCCGATCCCTTTGTATCTGAAAGGTCCGGTGTATTTTTTCCGCAGCCAAGTTTTTATGCTCTGCCCGTCTTTGTAATCATCATCCCAGTATATGTCCGGATAATCCTCCGAAGGAAAACGGAAATACACCCCTGCCAGAGTCATCCAGCGCGCTGCGGAATCCGACGTTACTTTATTGAATAATTCCCTCGGCAATGTGAACTTGTGCAGATGTCTGTTCTGCCAGCCGAACGCGCGCTGTATCGCATAATGCAGCGCATGCAGCGTCATTTCCGATGGTGCCAGGATATCACGTGAAATTGCTGTTTCCATATCATTACGCTTCTTCAGCACTTCGATATCGTCATCATCCGCATACCCCATATCCAGCTCCAGATGAAGCTTCAGTACCTTCGGGTATCTGCTATTTTTCAAATCAATATTACTTGCCGGCATGGTCGATTCCTTTCGTGTTCCTAGAATGTTTTCTTACGGCTCTTGATATGTATTATACTGCTTTGAACCCAATATTGTTAAAGATTATCATGCGCAAAAATAATTAATCGCTCAATTATGCAAAAGCTGTGTTTGGGGATGGCCTTTTGCATAATTTCTTCTTGTTTTTTTGATTATCACCAGTAAAACCAAAAAATAGCCTGCCTGGATTGCCACAGATTATGCAAATACAGTGCCCGTGTTACCTCTTTTTCATATTCTTGAAAGACCGTAGAGGCATATTACGAAAAAATATGCAAACAGGAGATTGGAATATTGTTTTTTGCATATTTTGAAAATGATTCTATTTCAAACAAAACAGCGGTCCTTTGCGGGCCGCCGTGTTTGCTGTGTTGTTGAGAGGATGAGATATTTATATGTTTTTTACAATGCTACTATAGCGCGCCTTGCTTAAAACAATCTTAAATACATCCTGTCAGTCTATACGCTCGAATACCAGATTGCATACCGTACGGTCGCCGCCGCCGAAGCCTGTCGAACCGGCAGTTGACTGTGCAAATGTATGCAGGCGGTACCCTTCCGCATACTGCCTATTGCAGAGATCTTCTATCTCCCCGAAGTTTTTCGAACCCTTACCGACAAACTTTTCTCTGAGAACGACCTGCATAACTCTGTATTTTCCATTACCGCTATTTATCTGGCCTGCCTCATCATTAAAGCTGTTCATTACACCCATTTCAAACTTCCTTTCTGCATCAGCCTGTACCGACTGATCCGCTGTAATATTTTTTTCTGTTTATATTATACTGCGTGCCTCAAAAAACATATAGGAGAAAATACCCTTACCGCTTTTCCTCATTCATTACCTGTTTCAGAGTGCGCCCGTCTGCGGCGATCCAGTTGAGAGGGCCGGAAACGCTCGATCCGCATACGAACACTGCAGCCGCCGATGCACTCGGCAGCACGACATCTTTCTGCAGCGTATTTTTCTTAATTATCCCGCCGGCCAGGCATTCCTCTCTCTGCGCTGCCACGCCCTTGTATTTCTTAAAGCTTGCGGCTCCTTCGCCCTCAAACACTTTCGACCCCGCCAGTATCATGAAACCGTCCGGTACCGGTCTGCCATTAGCTCTGATGCCGTTCCTTTCAATGCCGAAGATCAGCTCATCGCTGTTTTCATTACCGGCGGCTTCCTCCAGCTCCGGCGTTTTGACCATCCCCGGATCCTTGACCGTCTCAGAAGCAATGGTTGCCTCGGGTTCCTCGGCCGCCTCAGAGTCCGGAACTGTCTCGGGTTCCTCGGCCGCCTCAGAAGCGGTGGTTGTCTCAGGCTCCGCAGCCATCTCAGAAGCGGCACCCGTCTCAGGCTCCGTGTTCCCCTGCGGTTCTTCCGCAGATCCTTCACCTTCAATATCTGCAGCAGTTATCGTCGTCAGCATCTTTTTCGTATGGTTTGACGTGTCTTTCCTTACACGCGAAGACAGATTTCTTTTAGCTTGCTCCAGTACATTCCTCACATACCTGCCATTGCCGAAATCATCGCACTGCTTTGCTGTTGCAAATAATGAAGCGAGTTTTTTCCTGGCCCCGTCATCCAGAACGAAACCGCTGGAAGTGCATTGCTTATCGGCTATTGCCAGTAATTCTTCAACGGAATAATCTTCAAAATCAATAACGATCGGGAATCTCGATTTCAATCCGGAATTAGCCTCAAAGAAATCTTTCATTTCTTTTTTATATCCCGCCAGAATAACGATCAGGTTATCACGGTGATCCTCCATCATTTTGACCAATACGTTGATAGCATCCTGGCCGTAATCAACACCGGATTCATTTCTGGCAAGCGAATATGCCTCATCAATAAACAGGACTCCGCCCAGAGCGCTGTTGATTACTTGTGCAGTTTTTTCCTCTGTATGTCCAACATATTGCCCTACAAGATCCGGCCTGCTTACTTCCACAGGCTCTTTATACGACGGGAAAATACCGAGGCTGTAAAACATTCTGGAAATTATACGCGCAACTGTCGTCTTGCCGGTCCCCGGATTGCCTGTGAACACCATATGCAGTGTCTGCGTACTGTTGTTTTCAAGTCCTTTCTGTTCCCTTTCTTTCTGAAAGGCCAGCCAATCATACATTCCATGTATCTGCTGCTTCACATTTGCCAGGCCTATGATGCCGTCCAGTTCTGCGAACAGATCGGCATTATCTGCCGGCACATCAGTGCTGCTTTTGGGGCCTTCGTCATCTGCTTTCCTGACAGCGAGCGCAGTTCCGGACTCTGAGGTCTGAGGCTTCAGCATACTGGTATATTGTGCAGCTTTTTCATTGTTCCGGTCCACGCCTATCCCTTTTTCATAGCATTCAGCCACGCCTTGTATACCTTCCACAATATTCAAATCAGCTGCCCGCTTATAGTAATCAAAAGCGGCAATTTCGTTTTTATCCGTGCCGATTCCTTCTCTGCAGCATTCGGCCAGTTTTATCATAGCATCGCCAGAGCCCTTATCCGCCGCCTTCTCCAGTTCTCTTATACCGTTAATTTCATCCTTTTCCACACCGCGGCCGTACAGCAGGGCGCAGCCGTATTCATACATCCCGTCAAAGTTTCCGCCTTCAGCGGCCTTTATAAAACACTGCGCCGCCTTTTCGTAATTCGCGTCTTCCGTGTTCGCGCAGCACATGCCGCAGAAATACCATGCTACAGCCGCCGACCAGGTACATGAATCATGAAACTGATGTTCGGCTGCGCTTTCAAACCAGGCTGCAGCCGCCTCATAACGCTCCTGCTCTTGCAGAAAATAACCCGTCCAGCATTTACAGATATCCATAGTCGGTTGTTTTTTTACGCTTTCATCCACCCAGTAACGCCATCTTGTTGTATCACTTTCGACACCTACGGCAAAGCGGTAACAGTACGCTGTCATGGCCGGTGCATTCGGGCTGCCCATTTCAGATGATTTTTTGAAATACAGGAAAGCCTTTTTTTCATTTCTTTTATATATGTCGTTAGCCCATTCACTGTTGTCATAAAGCATTCCCAGAGCAAATAATACCTCGGCATCATCCTCATGCCTTCTGAGCACATCACGCATGACCTTATCCGCTGTTCTTATTTTTAGCGGGCCGCCGTTAAAATGATAAGTGAACATATCGAGCAGGGCGTGATAATTGCCGCGAGTGGCAGCGGTATTGAAACATTCCATCGCCATGCTGTCATTTTTATCAACGCCGAAGCCATCAAAATAAAATTTGCCCAGCAGATAATATTCGTCCGCAGACAGCGATGATTTCCGCCCCCGCAAATACGCGAAAGCCATTTTCGCTTTCATGGTATTATTATCAATATTCGAATTGCCCTGCTCTGCGCATTCTTCATAAAACGCCTGCACCCGCTTTGAATTCATAATGCTTTACTCTTCTCCTCCATACTTTCTCAGATATTCCGGACTGCTCCCATAAATATCAGCAGTCCCGTGCTGTCGTCGATGACTGCATAAACGAACGGCCTGTTCAGACGAACTGTTTTTGTTATCGGCATCGGTCCCATCGGCACCTGCACCGAAGTCGCCGCTCCCGCGGTCGTCCCTTCCGGCGTAACATTGATATACACTTTATGTCTTATACCGCTGATGCGGACCGGCTGCACAGCATCTATCCCCGAAAAGTCAGCTCTGGTACTGAATGCATCTTTGACTCCCATGCTTTTCAGCGCGCCGTTCATATCGGCCGAATATTCGGTTTTGAATTCCGGAAGGTATGCCGCGACACCCGCCTTTTTCCTGTTGTTTATCAGCCTGCGGAACGATGTCCCCGACATGTTTGAAATATATTGGGAAAGAGTGATGCCTTTGCGCGGAAGAAGTGCCACAAAACTGTAACCGTCTTTATATTCCTTTATGAAACCCGTCGTATTCTTATCGCTGATATAGCAATATTCGTCACTGCTCATGAGTTTGATTTTCTGCCGGCTCCCGTTTTCCTGCCTGAAATACGCGCTTTTGACGCTGTTTGAATAATACGGCTCGTCCCATTTCGCATCGAACGAAACGGCATTCAGGATATACAAAACGTCTTCACTACTGATGCTGCTGATGATCGACGGTATTTTTCCGTCCGTCGCCTTGCTGACCCAGTCGTTCATTTTATTCACAGTGCTGCTGTCCGAAAAATCGGCCGCATTCACATCCGCACCATAGCAGTCTTTTACAGTCTGCTGGAAATTGCCGCTGACTGAGGCGCTGCTGCGGTACCAGACCGAATTCGCATTCTTTAATGATGCACCTTCCGTGGAAGGTAATTTGCTGTACCAGTAATGTACATTCCTGTTCGTCGCAGTAATGCTTTTCCCTCCCGCGATGGTTTTTTCTATCTGCGAAAGCGTCCTGCCCTCCGCACCGTTCGCTGTCATCGCCAGCGCAGTCATGACCGACATAGGCGCAATGACTGTATTCGACCTCTGATGCACGGCGCATTTTTTGAAAAGGTTCACTGAAAAGGCGTCGCTCGACCTGACAAAAGATTTCTGCGCCGATTTTGACGGCACCGACGAAGCCGCCTCTGCAGCCGGCGCGATCAGCATGCCGAACGACATGACTGCAGCCAGCGTAAACAAAGATATTCTCTTAACTGTTCTGTTCATATTCCCTTCCTCTTATTCCCTGATTCTATTTGATTACCAGCGTCGGCCACTTTATCGGCGGGTTGACATATTTTCTGTTCCCGTATTTGAGTTTGCCGGCGGCTCTTTTCTCTTCCATATCGTCTATTACCAGCTGTATGTTCTCATAGCTGTAGTCTTTTTTGTGTTCCGGGCGCATGAAAGTGCGGACTATGGTGTCCAGCGGCTCTCCGGAAAAATGATAACCGGCGACACCCAGCATATGCTCGGTCTCTTCAAAGTCCGCATGCAGCAGGACACATAAAAGCAGAATAGTGTTTTTATTCACGTGCCCGTTGATGCATTTGTTGAAAGTCTGGCGGCGCATGATATTGCCGTAAACCTCACTGTCCTCTTTGAACCCGTGCTTCTTTTTGAGTACCTGCAGGTATGACGCTACGGTTTCATCCGGCGTTCCGTCAGAAGCAAATACCGGTTCCCCGTCCGGCCCGTCGAAGTTCAGCGTCCACTCTCCGAGAGTCCCGCCGAAAAAATCTGCTTCCGCAGTCTTATATTTCGCCGCGGCAAGCGATGCCTTCGATGCCTCTTTTTCGATGGCGTCGACCGCTGCCTGGCTTAATTGATTTGTATTGTCACCCATCGTTTTACCCTCTCTATAAAGACAGTTCAGAAAAATACAGTAACATTATAGCACATGTTTAAAGTATTCACTCATTTAACAGTTCAATTACCTGCGCTATCCCGGATCTCGCCTCCGGTCCCGCACTCTCAAGATGCTCCAGAAGTTTTTCCCGAAAAACTTCCCTGCTTATCAGCGACCCGTCTTCAATACCGGAGCGCAGAACATCCACCTCCTCTTCGGCGATTTTCAGCCTCCGAGCCTGGGCCGAATATTCTCCCGCGGTCTTTTTGACAAGCTCTCCCCTCCTCACGCATTCCCGGAAAGCATCAAGTTCTCTCAGCTGGTCCTCGACCGATGCTTTATATATGTCAAAGTTATCCGCCATCTTTTCGTTTATGATGTGTCCGATCCTGGCATCTTCGGCGAACATCGCATACTCTTCCATGACCTCAGTCAGCTCAGCGATATCGCCGTCAGTTATCGTCTCCCCGTTTCTGAGCCTGTTGAAAAGCTCTCTGTGCGCTCCCAAAGCTTCCTCTTCAATATCTTCCTTTATAATTCTTACTGCTGTCTCTTTCATTTTTCCCTCCTACTGCATTTCGCTGATGCTTCTGTCCGCACACCATTCATCTTCCAGATTTTCTGCTTCTTCCTGAGTTATCATTCTCAGATCATGTGCATCCGGTCTGCCGCTTTCTATTTCAAAAAATTTATTTGTCTCTTTCTCAAATGCATATCCGCCTTCGCTGCTCAACTGATATATAGTCCTGCCGTCACCGGACAGGTAATACCGGACAAATATTTCCTTATACAGATTCTGCATTATCCAGTAGTCCTCCCTCCACGCTTCCTGGTCCATGACGTCGTCAAAGGCATTCACGAGTGTCCCGTAATATCTGTCCGCAGCGATTTTCTCTTTTTCTCCGAGGAATGCCTCTCCTTCCTCCTGATACCTGATTTCCAGCGCTCTCAGGTCTGCCGTGACTTCCGCCATCAGGATCATTTTCTGATTCACAGCGGATTTTGATGCATAGTCATAATAAATATCGAGTTTCTGTTCCCCGGCCACGTCAAGCGGAAGCGCCATGAGACACGAAGCCGTCTGACTGTCAAACGCCGACTCTACCTCCGCGATGTCACCCGCGCCCGCAGCCCCGGCAGCGTGAATGATACCTGCCGCCACGGCATACACCGGCGCACCCCACGAAAGCATTACTGCCATGACATTAGCGGCGCGTTCCAGACTGTCTGCTCCTTCTGCCCGGGCTATGCATATTGCCCTGCTGATGAAAAGGCCTGCCCACGCCGGCTCATAGAGTCTCATGTCCTTTGTAAGTTTACTGATACTCTTCATTGTTATTCCTCCTTTACCTTTTTATGAACCTGGCAGCTGCCGGAAGTCCGCTCGCTCTGAGTCTACTCTTCTCTCTGCTGAAAAACGTTGCTGAAATATTGAACCTGATTCCCTTCGCGCAGTTTGCAAAAGCTCCATGTCCGACAGAAATGTTGTTGCACATGGTGACAGATTTGAGGCGATGATACCCGCGGAATGCCTTCGGTGCTATTTTCAGCACGTCCATTGAAAACCCTTTGTATGTTACTGTACGCGGTATCACCGCTTTCACTGAACCGCAGCTAAGACCTTTTTTTACGCGCACCACACTTCCTTTGACTACTTCGTACTCCAGCGAACCTCTCGAAAAAACGGTGCCTGCTTCCGGCCATACGACTACCTCTGCCGGCTCGGATACGACATTTGCCGCGCTGTTGCTAACACAGGCGAAGTAGTAATATCTTCCGGCTTCTTCCGTATCGACATTGAACTCTGCTCCGTCCGCGGCCTTTTCCACGCTCTCGTCCTCTATGTCGGTATCTTCAGGGTCTGCCGTTCTGTACCAGCTTACGGACAGCCGGCTGCTTACACTGCCGATGCTCAGCGTGACGGTTTTGTGCTGCGTTGTCGTCATTGTCGACGGCTGCTCCTCAAATGTGAATGTTTCGAAGGTCATTTTTGCCAGACGTGAAATGACAGTATCGTTGTTGCCGTTCCTGATGACGCAGTAATAGTAGTACGTTCCCGGTTCCACTTCGGTATCGAGCTTTCCCGTACTGAAACTTCCGCGGTCATAGGTGACGACTTCTTTGTCTCTGGAAGGAGCCGCTTTTCCCGTAGTATTCATGTACCACTGATAGCTTATTCCTTCCCCGCCGCCTCTGATATGTACGACAGGATATATAAAACTGTCTGCGTCGAATGCAAATATCCTGTCCTCCGGCTGAACACTTATAACCGGAGCGTCGTTATCCGCATCACCGGCGCTTTCGTCAGTAATATCTTCGTCCTCTCCGCTGTTGTTTTCGTCCTCGTCAATGAGGTCTTCTTCGTCGTCTCCGTCTTCCCCTGCGGATATTTCCGTCACGTCCTCGTCCTCGTCGTTATCGTCGGATGTGTCTGTAACGTCTTCGTCGTCGCCAATGAGGTCTTCACCGTCTTCACTTCCGTCAGCGGAATAAGCTGTCGGCCCCTCGGTGCCCGTGACATAGCCGCTTCCCAGTGTACGCGCCGCAGCCTCCGCCGGTGCCCCCTGCGACAGTGCCGGTGAAAATGCGATCATGACCGCCGCCGCGATTATTACTGCTAATATTTTTCTGAGTTTCATATTGTTTTCCTCCTTTTGATTTGCCTGCTCTATGTCCTGATATTATATTAGCAGTGATTAACGGCCTTCCGTAAACGGAGCGTTGACAGATGAAAAATAGCGGCAATAAAAAAAGAAGGGCAATATGTCCTTCTTTGAATCGACAAGGCCTGTAAATGATATGCCGGATCAGCCAAATGAAAAAGGCGGAGCTGATGTTCCAGGTCGAACATCCGCTCCACTATAACGAAAAAGGATAAAATCACTTGATAATATGCACACTTGATTTGACAGCCTTATGCAGCTAAATAGTCCCCAGCAGTTTGCAGGCCGACAAAGCCATAACCTTTGCCGCGGTCTTCATTTCTTCTATGACCGCATATTCGTCAGATTTATGTGCAAGCGTGAGCCTGCCCGGTCCGTATACAATGCACTGGTCAAGATGGCCATTTTTGATGATGAATTTCTGATCTTCCTCACCCGGGCTGATAGAAAACTCCATATCCCGCCCGAGGAACATCTTCCCTGACGCGAGAAAGGCCTTAACGACATCGGTGTTATCCGGCACCAGCGTAGGATCAGTCGCCATGTGCATGTTGATTTTATAGTCTGATCCCGGCATCTCCGATTTGACGGCTTCGCACGCCTTAACGAACTGCTCTTCCGCCCATTTCACAGACAGTTCCGGGTTCAGTCTCCAGTCGAAGCCCATCGTGCAAGTCTGCGGAATCGTATTAAGCTTCTCACCGGCGCGCAGCATCGTCACCGTCAGCGTCGATTTACGGCAGGCAGGCGGCTGTACCGGCAGCGGCGTGATGTCTTTCAGCAGCGGCTGGATATCACGGTCAATGCGGTCCATGAGCCGATTCGCGAATTCAATTGGGTTCACGCCTTCAGACGGCATACTTCCATGCGCCTGTTTTCCAGTTATCTCGATTTCGAACCACATCGTACCGCGGTGCCCCAGGCAGACCTTGTCAACATCGAGACACTCTGTAATAACAGCATAGTCTGTGCTCTCCTTAGTGAAATATCCCTGCTCCACCATGTAGCCTACACCGGCAAAGCCGCCGGTCTCCTCATCCGCAGTCGCTGAAGTCA